>JAFZDU010000015.1 GCA_017561025.1 Bacteroidales bacterium
GTACGCGACGTTCTCTTGTCAGGCGGCGACTCATTGATGGTTAGCGACGCTAAGTTGGAATACATCATCAGCCGTTTGCGCGCTATCCCACACGTTGAGATAGTTCGTCTCGGAACACGTACTCCTGTCGTTTGTCCACAACGTATCACTCCAGAGTTGTGCGAAATGTTGAAGAAATACCATCCAATATGGATTAACACACACTTCAACCATCCAAACGAAGTAACACCAGAAGCAATAGAAGCATGTAACAGACTCGCTAACGCCGGCGTTCCATTAGGCAACCAAAGCGTATTGTTAAGAGGTGTTAACGACTGTGTTCACGTTATGAAGAAACTCGTTCACTGCTTGGTCAAGATGCGTGTAAGACCTTATTATATTTATCAATGCGACCTTTCAATGGGATTGGAACACTTCCGTACACCAGTTTCAAAAGGTATTGAAATTATCGAAGGTCTCCGTGGTCATACCTCAGGTTATGCAGTGCCAACATTCGTTGTTGACGCTCCAGGCGGCGGTGGCAAGACACCAGTTATGCCACAATACGTCATCTCACAAGCTCCAGGCAAGGTTGTCTTGCGTAACTTCGAAGGCGTTATCACAACTTACACAGAGCCAAAAGAATATCACAACGACTGTGACTGTCCAGAATGTCAAAAACGCAGAGCAGCAGAATCAGGCGAAAACATCACAGACAAGAATGTTGTCGTTGACGGCGTGATTTCATTGTTGCAAGGCGAGAAGATGAACATCGAGCCAGCTTCTATCAAGAGACATGAGAGACACAATAAATAATTAGGAAATTCATAATTCTTAATGCATAATTCATAATTTTAGGGCTGTCATTTTTATGGCGGCCCTGATTTATTATTTAGCTGTTAGCTATCAGCTATCAGTGGAGATGTGTCAATGTGAAATGTGCATTGACACATCTTTTGTATTATGATTTTTATAATTTCAAGAAAAAATGTCCATTCCTACAGCTGATAGCATTTTATAGTCAGCGATGGTTTTAATCAGGAGATTCAGTCTTCTCATAAACCCTTCTTCTGAGAAGTCATTGATTTCGATAGTAGCAGCAATTATGTCAAATTCTTCTTCATGCTTCTGGCTGTCTTTGTCGATGAAGAATTTTACTAAAGGCGTATGACTATTTATGTAGTTGCAATTTTCAATGACTGATTCTCTGTCTTTTATATAATAATAATCTATGAGTTCATCTTCATCTTCAACTTTATATCTTGGTTTCGTTTTCCCAAAATTGATTCTAAGTATCGGAGAGCTATAGAGTGGGTCGTATTTCAGATACACGTTGTTGAGCTGATAACGAAAGAACTCGCCTTCGTTGTCTTTCGACATCATATAGTTATGTTTGTCAATTATTTCTTTGATTGAGTCAAGTTTCCTTTTTATCTCATCTTCAGATATTTTTTTAATTTCATCAAATACGAATATGCAAGGATTATCGCTGTCATGATTTTTTTCAATCAATTCATCTGAGGAGTCATTATCGTTTTCGGATTTTGATTCACCGTCGTCTTCAGAATCCTCCTCATTTTTTTTATAATCTAATATTTCAATACTCAATTCCTTATGAAAATTGTAATAAGCATTGGTCAGTTCTTCTATCATATGAGTCAGGGTTGCTTCGAGATTGTCAAATGAAAACATCTTATATCTATATTCCAACTCATAATAATCATATTCAAGAATGATTTTGACGTGATTCTCCCTTATTGTTGATAAATATGCTTGTTCATATATATAATTAAAAAAATCTTTATTAGTGTCAATATGATGATTTATATAATTGTCCAAATCTCTGTTAATGCTGATAATGAGAGTGCCATTGTCATTATAGCATAGTTCTAATGCTAATTCTGAATGTTTGAAGAAATGTTTATTATCGGGTGAAGAGAGGATTTTGTATCCCATTTCTTGCAATTGTGTTAAAATAATTTCTGTGTTATTCATGTATGAAATACTTTTTGTTAGAAGAAGATAATTAGATTTTACAAAAATAGTAATATTAATTCTATTGTCAAGAGTTTTTGGGAAAATTATAGAACTCTGAATTCAATGATGATGGATAAAAAATCATTTGTTAAAAAACATTAACATTATTTGATTTTTTTATATCTTTGTAGTGTTCTCGGTGATTTTAATTTCTGGGAACAGACATATTAAAAAAGGCGTTTATTGACGCTTTGGTTTTGACACATCGAAACTTCGCAACTTTCTGAATTGTCTGTCAAAAACAAAGCAACGTAATGCCCCGTTGGTTGTTTATACATGTAAGTGTATATACATATTAGCGTGGGCTCTGCGTTGCTCGTTTCTACAGACATGGCAATGCGAAGGCCTCGATGTGTGGAGCAATTGATAAAGGTTACTATCTTTCTTTCATTGATAAAAATCTTTCTTTTTGTTGTTCAATTACTTGTTTTAGTTCTTCTTCTGAAGGGAGGTAATTCATATATTGAGATGCAAATAATTGTTTGTTGTCATTAAGCACCGAGTAACGTGCTATTGTTTTGTCTGTTTCAGTACATAAAAGAATACCGATAGTTGTATCAAGTGTTCTATATGACCACATTTGTTTTGTTGCTTCTTCCTCATACCATTTTCTTACGTTTGAATCTTTTACTCTCAACAATCTTTCATAATGCGACCAAGAAAGCAATGGGGTTGATTCTGCCGACACTGTCGGCA
>JAFZDU010000067.1 GCA_017561025.1 Bacteroidales bacterium
AGATTTTTTGTCCCACAAGATTTTGTAAGGCCGCATCGAATGCGTTCAAAATAAAGAGGCCGTTTAACAAAAAAAAGTGAAGTGAGCCCCAAAGTTTTTTGTCCAAACTTTGTGGCTCACTTCACTTGTTAGACAGCCTCTATTATTTTGAACTTGTTGTCTTTAAAAAGGACCTCCGCCTCCACCGTAGGTGGTTACCATTCCTGATATTGTCACGTTTTGATCTGTTGTGCTTCCTGTATATTCAGCGCCTGTGAAATATCCGTGGAATTCTTCTCCGCCTGATATTGTTCCTCCTTGTTTTACGGTTATTGTACCTTGTTGCAAGTTGGCTGAGGAGAACAATAATGAGATGCTGCTGCCACCGCCGCCAGGGCCGCCTCCACCTGGAGGCCATCCGCCACCACCGCCAGGACCGCCACCGCCGCCATTGCCAGAGTAGGTCGGCATCTGGAATGTCATGAGGTCTTCGTTATTTTCATTGACGATACGTACCGCTGTTCCGTTGGTGATGCCATTATAGACAAGAGCTCTTTGTGTGCATGCCGATGACGTTGGTGTTGAATGATGTCCGCCAACGCCGATAAGAGTGCCACCTGTTATAGCGAAAGTATTCTGGTCGCAGTCGAAACCGCCTTCTGGAGCCATCTGACCTATAGCGATGAGCAGACCGCCGTTCATATACATAGTGCCATTAGAGTCGATGGCGTCGTTGCCTCTTGAATAGGCATATACAGTGCCGCCGTCAACTTGTACGTTATATTTTCCGTTGATAGCGTCGTCGTATGTGTCGATGATGATGAGACCTCCTAAGATATAAACGCCGTTCTTGCTTTCAAGACCTTCACCGCCGTCGTTTTCTGTGTAAATGTTGATGGTGCCGCCGTAGATGTAAAGATTGTCTTGTGCTTTGAGGATTTTAGGGTTTGCATATTCTGCGTTTTCACCGTAACCTGACTCGAGGAATTTGTTGCCATAGGTCTTCATATCCATAACGAGGTCTGTCTCGCCATTTTCAACGCCAATATGGATTTCACCTTCAGCGTCGATACATTTTCCACCCGAGCCTGTTGCCTCAAGTGTTATCTCACCATTAATAATATGTATGTTGCCATCAGCCTTGATGCAGCATGACTTGTATGAATCAGGGTTACCTTCAGAGTTGGTGTAAGTGTCGCCGTTAGAATTTGACAAAACATTTATAACTCCATCGTTGATGGTGATGTTGCCGTCGACCTTAATGCCACGTCCTGCCTCGTTGCTTTCTGGAAGAGTGATAGACACATTGCCACCATACATTTCGAAATTGCCGTCAGCACCTATTGCTGTACAATATGTTGGGTCGTAGCCATTGTCCAATTCCTCCATTGTTAGAGTACCTGAAGAAACGATAGTGATATCGCCGTCGATGATAATGATATTGGTATCAGACTTCAAGCCCTTTGATGCAGCTGCGCTATGATTTATTGTCAATGTCGGACCATCGATAGTGATGTCATAATCTGAAGAAATACCGTGTTTTTTGCTGGCGTTTACTGTCAAAGAACCTGTGCCACTGATCTTGGTTTCTCCTTTAGTATTTACTACAGCCTTGCCATCGCTATCGGTATTGTCTGTAAGAATGTTTGTTGTTCCGTCAGCAACGATGATTTCTCTATCTACCTTTTTAGCGAGATTCAAAGGTACTGTTGTAGAAGATGTGATGTCAACACCATTGAGAATCAATTCAAAATCAGAATCGCTTTCTAATGAGAATGAGCCATCTGAAGTTTTTCCGCTGAGGTAATATTGAAGATTTTCTATACCTGCATCAGACACGATGCTAACATTAGCGCCATCAATAGTGACGACAAAATCTTCTGACTCTATTTCATGAAGAACTGTCGCCGCATTATCGAAAAACTCAACATAAATCATAGAAGGTTCAATGTCTTGAATCGGTCTGAAAACTATGCTATCGATGTTTTCCACTGCCAAATTGCTGCTGTCTCCATTTTGGAACATAAGCATTTCCAGCATATTTGTTGTAAAATTCAAAGAGTCTATCTCAGCGACTTTATATGTTGTTATAGTTCCGTTGGAATTATAAACCCACATTGCGTTTTGTGCCGACAATCCAAAAGACATTATCAGACTTAATGTCAAAGCAAAAAATATCTTTTTCATATCTTATTGAATTTTAATGTTTGACCATTAGTTTTAATTAAATAAAGACCTTGTGGAAGAGAAGAGACGTCGATAGATTTTCCTTCGTATCTTTCTTTAAGGATAAATTTTCCATCAGCAGAGAATATTTCTACATCTTGATTTTCTATGCCGAAAATTCTGATGTTATCGTTTGCTGGATTTGGGAATACGAATGATGCCTCGTCTTTGTTTAATTCAGTGACGTTCACGCTGTTTTTGAAGTAAATCTTGTTGATATCGGCGAAGTTGTACTGATGTGTTGCAAGACTTTCGTTTTCCACAACGACGAGAATGTCTTCAACATCAATGAAATAAATGTTTCTCAACGACTCGTCGGTCCAAGTCGTTTCACTTTGATCGTTCAATCGTATTACAAGTTCATACGATTGAGCCCTCAGTCCGCACATGAAAAGTACGAACATAAATACTAGCGTTAGTTTTTTCATTTTTAAAATAATTTTTCTGCAAGATAAAATTTTAATAAACTATGATATAAAATACTTGTTCGAAATGGTAAAAAAACAACTTAAAAACGCAAAGACAGACTTTACATTTTTTTCTGTCTTTGCGTCTTTTTGTCTATTAAAATGGTGATGGTTTATTTTTTCAGCATATTGAAGTATGTCTCCAATAGTTTGTTAGCAGCCATATAAGCGCTCGTTCTTTTCTCTTTCACATCTGTCTCTGTGAATGCGAGCATATCTTTTATTAGAGTATTTTCGTAGAAGTCGTTTCTAAGAGCCTGTTCTATGCTGTCGTACATTGTCTGTACGTCTTGTCTTGCTCTTTTCTTTGCGAGATAGCCGGATTTACGGATATTTTCAACATGTTCCGTCACCATATTCCATACTTCTGGCACGTTATGACGAGTCAAAGCCGAGCATGTCATCACATTGACAGGCTGTCCTGATTCGGCTAGAGGGAACAGATGCACTGCGTTTTTCACTTCCGTCATGGCTCTGTTAGCTCTTTGGACATTGTCGCCGTCGGCTTTGTTAACTACTATACCATCAGCCATTTCCATTATGCCACGTTTTATTCCTTGCAGTTCGTCGCCTGCTCCGCCTATCAACACGAGCAAGAAGAAATCAACCATAGAATATACCGCTATTTCCGACTGGCCGACACCGACAGTCTCGACAAATATTGTATCGAATCCAGCTGCCTCGCATAATATTATGGCCTCACGAGTCTTACGGGCCACGCCTCCCAAAGTTCCTGCTGATGCAGAAGGACGTATGTAGACATTACGTTGTTGGGAAAGTTCCTCCATTCTGGTCTTATCACCTAGGATACTACCTTTAGAACGTTGGCTGCTAGGGTCTATGGCGAGCACTGCCAGTCTATGTCCGCTGCGGCTCAACTCCATGCCAAGAGCCTCTATGAAAGTGCTTTTTCCTGCGCCTGGGACTCCGGTTATGCCGAGACGTATGGCATTGCCTGAATAAGGAAGACATGCAGCGATGATATCTTGAGCCATTCGCTGATGTTCAGGCAAGGCACTCTCCACCAATGTTATGGCCTTACTTAAGATAACGATATCACCTTTAAGTATACCATCGACATAATAATCGAGAGGCATCAATCTCTGACGTTTTGCCATCATACGTTCCAAAGCCTTGGGATTCACCTGCACAGGCTGTTCGGAGGGAGCGCTCACTTGAAGAGCAGAATCCCACTCGTGTTCTTGATTTTCAAAATGCTCTTGTAGTTCCATAGTCGGGCAAAGATATAAAAAAAGTCAACAAAACAACATGACGAATAAGGTAACAAGAAGAAATTTAAAAAAAATTTAAAAAAACCTTTGTTTATTAAAAAAAAGTTGTACTTTTGCAAACCGAAACGAAAATGCTTCCTTAGCTCAGCTGGTAGAGCAATTGACTCTTAATCAATGGGTCCAGGGTTCGAGTCCCTGAGGGAGTACTGAAAGCGAAAGACAATTGTTTTTCGCTTTTTTTGTTTTTTTTCAAAAAACTCATTTTTTTCTTCTCTAAATCGAAAATTTTTGCTTAATTTTGTATGGTCATTAACGACTTGAAAAATTGACAAATATGGAAAAAACAAAGGTACTGTTTGTTCATCAGGAAATAACACCTTATTTGGACGAAAATCCGATGTCTCTCATCGGACGCAATCTTCCAGAAGGTATTCAAATGAAGGGTAAAGAAATCAGAATCTTCATGCCACGCTTCGGTAATGTAAACGAACGCCGCAACCAACTGCATGAAGTCATCCGCCTCTCAGGCATGAACCTGATCATCAATGATACAGACCACCCTCTTATCATCAAAGTAGCTTCTATCCAGAAAGCAAGAATGCAGATATATTTCATCGACAACGACGACTTCTTCACAAAACGCAAGTCTACAATTGCCGATAAAAACGGCGTGTTCTTCGAAGACAACGACGACCGCACAATATTCTTCTCACGCGGCGTCATAGAAACAATACGCAAACTCAACTGGCCTCCTGACATCATCCACTGCCACGGCTGGATGTCGTCACTCATCCCTATATATATCAAAAAAGCATTTAAAGACAATCCTTTGTTCAGCGAAACCAAGATAGTTTATTCCATATACGACGAAGACTTCTCTGAAGTTTTCCCTACAGGATATGACAAGAAGATGAAACTGCCAGGAATCGCTCCTAAAGATGTCAAACATCTTAAGACTGCCGATTACGTAAATATCATTAAAAACGCCATCGACTTCTCCGACGCCGTGATTTATGCCAGTGAAAAAATAAATCCAGAACTCGTAGAATATGTAAACTCTACAAAAAAACCTGTTCTTGAATACCAATCTCCAGAAAATTACGTTGATGCTTATAACGATTTTTACGATAATTTGTTAAAAGAAAAAAACTAATACCTTGAAAACAAAACATCTCATCTTAGCCTCGTTATTACTGCTGATTGGATTCTCATCATGCAAGAAATTACCTGAACATATAGGTGATTCCTTACAGCCAAATAGCAGCAATATACACGTAGCTTTCTCTGGCAACCAAAATATCACAGCTGCAGTGGAACACATCGACTCACTCAGCACTAAGTCAGCATCATTGTCATTGCTGGGCGACCTCAACGATCCTCATTTCGGAAACTCCAACCTCAGCTTCTACACACAGATAGGACTGACAAGCAACAGCCTTCAATGGGGAGAAGGTGCCGTAACCGACTCAATAATGATGCAGATGGTATACTCTGGTTATTATGGCGACACCCTAACACCACTGACAATAAAAATCCACGAAGTGGTTCAGGATATGGGTGGCGAATCCACAACATATTACTCCAACACAACTTTTGAAATAGGTGAAGAATTGGCTAACTACACATTCTCACCTAGACCAAGTACGAAGATAAAAGCAGATAACGACACATTAGGCACATACCTGCTGCAATTCCATGTCAATAAGGAATTGGGCGACAGATTCATGTCAGAAGCAGCATCCGTATTCTCATCCAACTCCAACTTCATGGATTATTTCAAAGGATTGCACTTCTCATGCGAGCCTGCAAACGGAACCGGATCTATATGCTATTTCAATGTGCTCAACTCAAAGACATTCTTAAGAGTGTACTATCATAATGACTATGATACCACATTCTACGATTTCAACATAAGCGACAAATACATCCGCTTCAACCATTTTGAACACGACTATACAACAGCTCAAGCTCCTATCACATTCAACAACAATACAGAAAACCCTTATCTGTATGTACAGTCAACAGCTGGCGTGAGAACAAGATTATCATTTCCAAATATAGGACAATGGGCAAACAGCCTTAACACCAACGTGCTCGTCAATGAGGCAAAACTCATTCTCACAGGCGCTAAAGGTCTGGTAAACGATGTCGAGAATGACACATCTATGTTCAACCAGCCTGTACAATTAGTCGCTGTCAAAGCTAAGGCTGACGGTTCTTACGAAATCTTGCCTGACCAATTGGTTGGAACAAGCTATTTCGGAGGCTACTACGACAAAAACACAGACCAGATTTGGTTCAGAATATCAGAATACATACAAGACCTTATCATTGACGCAAAACGCGCAGAAGCAGACTCATCATTGAGAAAAGAAGACTACGGACTATTTATCTACACCTATGCCGGAGCCTATAATGCTAAAAGATGGATCTTCAACGGCCCTGATAACACGGACACAACAAACAGAATCAGACTTGAACTTATTTACTCACAAATAGACGATTAATTATGAAAAAAATTTGTTTAATAATTTGTATCTTATTAGGTATGACAACACAGGCACAAGAAAAAGAAACATTAGTCTTAATCAAGACTACAAAAGGCAACATCACTGTTAAATTATACAACGACACTCCTTTACATAGAGATAATTTCTTAAAATTGATTAGCGAAGGTTGGTACAACAACTCACCATTCCACCGTGTAATCAACAACTTCATGATTCAAGGCGGCCACAACGAAGATGGCAGAGTAGATCCAGGCTACACCATCCCAGCAGAATTCCGCGCCAACCATTTCCACAAAAAAGGAGCATTGGCTGCAGCACGTCAAGGCGACCAGGTAAACCCTAAGAAAGCTTCAAGCGGCTGCCAATTCTATATCGTTCAAGGCCAAGTATTGACAGATGCTCACATCCAGATGTATACACAACGCTATGGCATCAACTTCACTCCAGAACAAGTTGAAGCTTACACAACAGTGGGCGGAACTCCTCACTTGGACGGCGAATACACAGTATTCGGAGAAGTGGTTGAAGGCCTCGAAATCATCGACGCTATCGCAAAAGTAAAGACAGGTTATATGGACGTTCCAGTTGAACCTGTAGTAATGTCTATCGAAATATTGAAATAATAATTAACAATTGATAATGAAAAATTAACAATTGTCCGTTGACCAAAATAAACATAAGATGAAAGAAAAAATAGCTCAGATATTAGGTGAGATTAACTCTTTTAAAGCTGAAAACAAAGAGGCTTTAGAAAACTTCAGAGTTACTTATATCAGTAAGAAAGGTGTCATTCCTGCATTGTTCGCCGACTTCAAACAAGTTGAACCAGAAATGCGTAAAGAAATAGGCATGCAACTTAACGAGTTGAAGAACAGAGCTCAGGAAGTGTTTGACGAACAAATGCAACAATTCGAGACACAAAACGAGACTACCACCGACCTCGATTTGTCTTTACCTGTCGATGCAATGAAAGGCGCTCGTCACCCATTGTCTATCGTTAGAGAAGAAATCAACAACATATTTGAGCGTTTAGGCTTCGTCATCAGCGAAGGTCCAGAAGTTGAAGACGACTTCCACTGCTTCACAGCATTGAACTTCCCTCCTGACCATCCTGCACGCGATATGCAAGACACATTCTTCATCAGCAAAGACCCAGACGTATTGCTCCGCACTCACACATCAAGCGTACAGGTCCGTGCTATGGAACAAGGTGAACCACCAATCCGTATCATAGCTCCAGGAAGAGTATTCCGTAACGAAGCTATATCAGCCCGCGCTCACTGCATCTTCCACCAAATAGAAGGCTTGTATATCGACAAAGACGTTTCTTTCGCTGACTTGAAACAGACATTGTTCCACTTCGTGAAAGAATATTTCGGCGAAGATACAAAGGTTCGTTTCCGCCCTTCATACTTCCCATTTACAGAAACATCAGCTGAGATGGACATCTCATGTAACATCTGCGGAGGCAAAGGATGTAACATCTGTAAACACACAGGTTGGCTGGAAATCTTGGGCTGCGGCATCTGCGACCCTAACATCCTGAAAGCTTGTAACATCGACCCTGAAGTCTACACAGGCTTCGCTTTCGGCATGGGCGTCGAACGTATCGCAATGCTTAAATATCAAGTCAACGACTTAAGATTATACTTCGAAAACGACGTTAGATTCTTACAACAATTCGAAAAAGCATAATCATAAAAACATATAGAAAAAAGAAGCCTCAGATTATTTATAAATTCTGAGGCTTTTGTTTATCTCGTCGATGACATTCATTTCATGAAACTCAATATCTTCCAATAAGGCTCTTATCTTTTTGTTATGGTCAAGGTCTATCACATAAGCATGAATGACCTTGGGTATGCTTCTAATCTTAGTTATCATTGACTGCATGTCTACATCCTTGATATAGTTTCTCACAATAAAAAGGAAGTCAGTCTTAGGCTTGAACGATACCAATTCCTTGCCTTCATAAGCAAGTCCAATAAGATTGAAAGTATTTGAATTTTCTCCAGCTTCATACAGATAAAAAGAAAAGAAGTCCTCGTTGTTATATGTCAAGCTCTTATATTTAGCCAAATCTATCTTGAGATTTTTGTTAAGATACCATGCCAGCTGAAAGTCCATCATACCAGTACTGATACCTATGATTTTAAGATCATCAAAAGGTTCGACCACAAGTTTATTTTTTCTTTTTACCATAAAACGAGCTATTATTGACACGCAAACTTACAAAAATTACATATTCGAAAAAAATAAAATTCAGGTGATTTCTATAAATTGCCTTTCAGTTATTTATGCTCTGTGCCGTAGTATTCGTTCCATTGTTTAAGGACTTCTTGCCAGTCTTCCACCTCGCCGTTGGCGATGGCTTCGGCTTGGTTAAGAGTCTCGTCATATTTTTGTTTCTCCGCATAACGCAGTTTCATCGCTTCTATAGTTGCCTCATCGAGGATCTGTATTCTGCGACGGCGTACGCATTCGTCGAGGTCGAGCGGACCGAAAGGCTGACCTTGCACGTTGAAGTCGGAGATGTTGAAATTGAAGACCGTGCGCAAAGTATGACGCACCATCTTCTGTCCGCCGCGATTGCCAGCGACCTTACGGCTTAAAAGTTTACGAATGATATCTATCTCGCGTTGTGAAAATTTATTTCTGCCCATGGTAATTCAATTAGGAATTATTTAGGATGCAAAGATAAGAAAAGGCGAAAGACAAAAGGCGAAAGGCGAAAGTTTTTTGGACGCAGAGGATAGTTCAACAGCCAAAAGCCTTAGTTTATAGTAGAAAAATAAACTAACACAGTTCTTTTCCATTCATAAATCTTTTTACTTTTGCAATAATAAGATCTCATGGACAAACTAACGAAAGAACAGCGGCATCGTTGCATGGCGGCGATAAAAGGCAAGAACACCAAACCTGAATTGCTGGTGAGGAAGTTCCTGTTCAGTCGTGGATTTCGTTACAGACTGAACCACCCTCGACTTCCAGGACATCCCGACATAGTTTTAAGGAAATATAAAACCGTCATTTTCGTGAACGGATGCTTCTGGCACGGTCACGAAGGATGCCGTTATTATGTCATACCCAAAAGCAACATCGAATACTGGAAAACGAAGATCGAACGCAACAAGACGAGAGACGTCGAGACACAGATGAAACTCGCCTCTATGGGATGGCATTTCATCAATGTCTGGGAATGCCAGCTGAAACCCGATGTCAGACAACAGACACTAGAGTCGTTAGTCAACACATTGAAATATATTTATCTTAAAGACCAGAAATTAAAACCATACGAACTTCCGGAAGAAGACTATCTCATGGCTGCGGAAGAAGGAGAAGAGTATGGAGAGTGAAGTATTTTAAATTTATTCTTTCAAAGCACCCTTCATTTTCATAAATTCTTAGTACTTTTGTCATGAGAACAAACAAAAACTAAGAATTATGTCACAAGAAAAAGCGCGTATCGTAAAATCGCACGACATCAACATTGATGCAGATTACATCAATTGGATTGCTGAAGTAAAACATCGTTTTCGTTCATCGCAGGTAAAGGCAGCGGTAAGGGTAAATGCGGAAAAACTTTTATTCAATTGGCAGCTTGGCAGAGATTTGGTACAGAAGAAAGCCGAAGAGCGTTGGGGATCAGGAGTAGTAGAACAAGTAAGCCTCGATTTGAAACGAGAGTTTCCCAATGCGGAAGGATTTTCTACTTCAAATTTATGGTATATGAAAAAATGGTATCTTTTCTATACCGATCAAGAATCTTTAAAAAAAATCCAATGCTTCGTTGGAGAATTACAATCTTCAGTTAATTCAATAAGTCTAAAACTCCAACGACCCGTTGGAGAAATTATCAAAAATTCCGTTTATGAACAGACTAGCGAAGATGGTGTTGAATTTCCACAACCATTCGCTTTAGTTCCTTGGGGACAACATATAGAAATCATAACACGAAGTAAGAACATTGAAGAAGCTTTATTCTACATTAATCAAGTAATAGATAAAGGACTTAGCAGACCAGCTTTGATAAATTGTTTCAAAGCTCACCTTTACGAGCATCAAGGCAAGATTGTCAACAACTTTACAGAACATCTGCCTGATTTGCAAAGCAAACTCGTTCAAGAAGTACTGAAAGAAAATTACGATTTCGGCTTCGCTACTGTAAATCATGAAATATATGATGAAGCAGAATTAGAAGAGTCTCTTACAAAAAACGTAACTGATTTATTGTTGGAAATGGGAACTGGTTTTGCGTTTCTGGGACGACAAAAAGAGATTCTCGTCGGAGGACGTACACGCAAGATAGACCTTTTATTTTACCATATCCGTCTTCGTTGTTACGTCGTTTGCGAACTTAAAGCCAAACCTTTCGAGCCAGAATTTGCAGGAAAATTAAACTATTATGTCAATGCCGTTGATGAATTGATGAAATCAGATGACGACAATCCTACTATCGGACTGCTCGTTTGTTCCGATATGGACAACATTGACGTCCAATGGTCATTCAAAGGAATCTCTACGCCGATGGGAGTAGCGACATATAATAATATAAGGATCAAAGACGCATTGCCAAGTCAAGAGCAACTGGCTGACAGAGTTCGACTTCTGCAAAAGGAATTACAAGAAACGAAACGGCTGATGAAAAAATAAATCTCATGGTCGCGGAAAGTGAGGAAGAGTATGGGGAGTGAAGTAGGAATTTTGTGGTTAAAATACGAGAAAAATAACAAAACAAAATATTATTCTTTATTCATAATTATTATTACCTTTGCATTATAGCAAATCTCTTTAAGATAACAATTATGACCAATATAAAGAAACTCGAGGCCGAATTATGGGAATCGGCAGATCTGCTTCGCCAAGGAAGTAAACTCACTAGCAGCCAATATTGTATGCCGGTGCTTGCCTTGCTGTTCTTGCGTTATGCCTTTAGCCGATTCAAGATGGTGGAAGCAGAAATCTTGCAAAGCCGTCCATCTAGAGGTGGCAGAGTAATGCCAGTGGAACCAAGTGACTTCGCAGCTAAGAGTGCTTTGTTCCTTCCGCAAGAAGCTCAATATGACTATCTGGTAAATCTTCCAGCTAATATCGCTGATGCAGGATTGAAAACCAAAGACGGGAAGGATATCAATTCATTGGGCGAAGCAGTCAATTATGCTATGCAGTTGGTAGAAGAACAGAGTGAACAGCTCACAGGTGTTCTTCCCAAAAGCTACACAATGTTTGCTGATGATTTATTGGCAGACTTGCTTCGAATATTCAATAATCAGACCATCGATAAAGTGGGTGGTGATGTGATTGGTCGAATCTATGAATATTTCTTGTCGAAGTTTGCCAAGGCTGTAGCCAGTGATGATGGAGTCTTCTTTACTCCCAAATCGTTGGTAAAGATGTTGGTCAATGTGTTGGAACCTACATCGGGCATCATGCTCGATCCCGCTTGCGGTTCGGGTGGTATGTTCGTACAGACTGGCGATTTTGTAAATCAAGCTGGCCTCAACGCCAATACACAAATGACATTCTATGGTCAGGAAAAGGTGGAATACAACGCTCAGCTTTGTTTGATGAACATGGCAGTGCATGGATTGAATGGTAAGATTGTTTCGGGAGATGAAGCCAATTCATTCTATCACGATGCTTATAACTTGGAAGGCAAATGCGACTATGTAATGGCCAATCCTCCGTTCAATGTAGACAAAGTAAAGTCTGAATCTGCATGGGCAGCTGGTCGTTTACCTTTTGGCTTACCGGGTGTAAATGCCAAGAGTAAGGAGATAGGCAATGCCAATTATTTATGGATTAGCTATTTCCATGCATACTTGAACGACCATGGTCGTGCCGGTTTTGTCATGGCAAGTTCGGCTACCGATAGTGCCAACAAAGACCGCGACATTCGCGAGAAACTGGTACGTACTGGCGATGTAGATGTCATGGTAAGTGTAGGCAATAACTTCTTCTACACGCTTTCACTTCCTTGTTCGTTGTGGTTCTTCGATAAGGCCAAGCGTGCAGAAAATCGGGATAAGGTGCTCTTTATCGATGCACGAAATTATTATACAGTGGTTGACCGTACCCTCAACGAATGGACGGAATGGCAGTTGCGCAACTTGCAAGCTATCGTACACCTCTATCGTGGGGAAACAGATAAATACAAGAGACTTTTAGATGATTATAATCAAGCTATAGACATAGCTGTAGCTGCATTAGATGAGCAAGCTATTTCATTTAGCGAACTTATCGATAGAGATACTCGTGGTCACTTCTTGGGAACAATGGGTTGGATAAAATCTGCTGGACATAATTATGCTGAATTGAAACAAAGTATAGAGGGGCAGATTAATCAGACCAAAGGATGTGTTAAGTCGGCAGAATCGTTTATCGAAAAGCGCAAAGTAAAAGCCATGCGCCAAGCAGGTGAGGACTTCTGCGGTGTGCTGAATAGCTTACTAACTGTTATTAATGAGCATGAATGGCTCACCGAAAAGTTTGGCGAAGGAGAATATAAGGACGTACTTGGACTTTGTAAGATTGCCACTATCCAAGAGATAGAGGAAAAGAACTATTCGCTTACTCCGGGAGCATATGTAGGTGTGGCAGAAGCGGAAGACGATGGTGTGAACTTCCACGAACGCATGACGGAAATTCATGCCGAACTGAAACGCCTGAACGATGAAGCCAATGTCTTGATGAGTGAGATTTTGAAAAGTTGGGAGGAGTTGAAATGAATATGAACCCTTCATATACCAAACTATTGGCTTTACTCGATGAGTACCATCGGTTAGGCATTGCAGAGCAGATAGACTACCAAAAGTTCTATCTCTACTCGCTCATTACGCACTCTACAGCCATTGAAGGCAGTACGGTAACAGAGATTGAAAACCAACTGCTTTTCGATGAAGGTATTTCGGCCAAGGGACGTAGTATCCAGGAACAGATGATGAACCTCGACTTGAAAAACGCCTACGTACACTCCATGCAAATGGCTGGTTTGCATACCGATTTTTCAGTAGAAATGCTGAAAGGTCTGTCGGCATTGGTGATGAAGAATACAGGTAGCGAATATCATACCATGCAAGGTACATTCGATTCTTCTAAAGGCGACCTACGCTTGTTGGGCGTAACAGCAGGTGTGGGTGGCAGTTCGTACATGAATTTCCAGAAAGTACCCGCCAAGTTGGAAGAATTTTGCAAGCAACTGAACGAACAAAGAAAAGCTTTGTTGCAAACCGATGATGTAATTGCCAAATATCTGTTGAGCTTCGATGCTCACTTTCAGTTAGTCACTATTCATCCGTGGGTGGATGGCAATGGTCGTATGTCTCGATTGGTGATGAATCATTTGCAATACGAATTTGGCTTGATACCATCGAAAATCGTAAAGGAAGATAAAGCCGAATATATTCAGTCGTTGATAGATGCACGTGAGCAAGAAACTTTAGTTCCTTATCGGGAATTTATGGTAAAAGAACACATCCGTAACTTGACCCGAGAAATCGAATCATTCAAGAAATCGCAAGTTTCTGACCCGATAAATACGGCTTCTGACCCGATAAATCAGTTCTCTGACCCGATAACTGAGCAGCTTTATCAGGCAATTTTGAAAGATAATACACTGAACTATGCGGCTTATGGCGAACAAATAGGTGTATCAGAAGCTACAGTAAAGCGTCGTTTGGGTGAGTTGAAAAAGTCTGGCCTTGTTATTCGTGTAGGAAGTAATAAGAATGGACATTGGGAGATTGTTGGAAAGGAGGATGAGGTATGAGGCAGAAAGTTTGTATAGGTGATTTAGGTATTGTTGTAACAGGTAAAACACCATTAAAAAGCAACAAAGCGTTTTATGGTGATTATGCGTTATTTTTAAAACCGACTGACATATCTGAAAGTAACAAGTTTACCTATGAGACAGAAGAAATGTTTTCTCAATTAGCTGCTGAAAAATTTGCTAGTAGTTTAATCCCTAAAGGGGCTATTTGCATCCCATGCATTGGCACAATAGGTACAAAGATGACAATGTCGCATTGCGATTGTTATACTAACCAATCTATAAATTCTATTATTTGCAATAATAATTACAACAATGAGTATGTTTATTATTTGATGAAAAATTTTCTTCCTAATTTGAAATCTTACAATTTAGGTACGGCATCAGGTAGAGAATTTATATCAAAATCAAATTTTGAAAAAATAGAAATTATAGTAGAGCAAGATCCTACTACCCAGAAGCGCATAGCCAATATTCTTTCCCGTTACGACTCCTTGATAGAAAACTATCAGAAGCAAATAAAGCTATTGGAAGAATCTGCTCAACGCCTCTATAAGGAATGGTTTATCGACCTCCGCTTCCCTGGTCATGAAAATACCAAGATTGTGGATGGTGTACCAGAAGGATGGGAGAAGAAGAAAGTTGGTGATTTGATTTCTAAGGTACAAAGGACTAGACAAGTTGCAGCAAATAATTATCAAATCACTGGAAAATTTCCCGTGATAGACCAAAGTAGAAATTATATCGCAGGTTATACTGATGACTGTGAATGTGTACTCAATGTAACGATTCCATATATTGTTTTTGGAGATCACACAAGAGTCTTAAAGTATGTGCCATTTTCATTTGCAAAAGGAGCAGATGGAACTCAACTAATTATGTCTAATGATTTGGAAAGAATGCCGCAAAGCTTATTCTATAATAGTCTAATAGAGATAGATTTGTCTAACTATAGTTATGCAAGGCATTTTAAATATCTAAAAGAAGAATCTATTTTAGTTCCATCAAAAGATATAGCAGAAAGGTATGATAAGATAGTATCTAAATATTTTCAAAGTATTCAGAAAAATAGGGAACAAATCCGCCTCCTTACCGAAGCACGCGATCGTTTGCTTCCCAAGTTGATGAGTGGAGAATTCAATATTTGTATTAACGATTAAAAACCTATACTTATGTTAACATCTATCATTTTTTCACTTTTAGGTATAATTGCTTCATACATTTTTGCCAAATGGCAAATGACAAAAAACAAAATTGTGCATTTTTCAATCAATTCTTATGATATAGGAAAAGGATTGAGTGATGAATTTCCTGATTTTAAACTTCTTTTCGGTGAAGATGTATTAGTGGACAATGTTATGGTTCTTAAAGGTGGATTTATGAATACAGGAAAAAATGATATAAATAGCTTTAAAGGAGAAAATGATATAAAATTAATTCTACCAGATGAATGTAAAATAAAAGCTTTTACATTATTCCCATCAACAGAAGATTTGGTGGTTGTCGCAAATACATCTAATGGAAAAGATAATATCCTCAACTTTGGTATTTCTGAGATTTTTAAGTCCGATGAATATTTTAGGTATACAGCAATTATTGAAACAGGCACAGAAATAAAGTCTTTACATAATAAACTGAAATTCAGTCATAGAATTTCTAATACAGATAAAATTAAAAATACATGTATTGGATTGCAAAGAAATCAGTTTAGGAAAAAGTACTTTAAAATAATGATATCTATTATTGTCTTAATGTCATTATTAATGACAGGCGCTTTCTCATATCAAAATTTAAGATATACCATATATAACAATACGAGCAATCAAAAAGTGAAAATACATATAGATCCATATTCTAATTTGTATGTAAATGAAGGAATAACTATTCCCTTTATATCAGGAACTAAGATATCATCAGATGAATTAGAAAAAGAGTATCGAATAGTACCCATAACAGAATTTAAGCTGAATAGCCTTGATAGTATAGTGTTTATTTCATTCTTGATAATATCGTTCATATACATTATCATGCTATATTTTTTGATATGGGGAAAGAATGGTCATATAGTAAATATATTAGATAACGAAGAAATTAAAAAAACAAGATAATTCAAAATGTCATACTCATACAGCGAAGACCAACTGATACAGAAAAGTGCAGCCGATTTGTTGGAAAACGAATTGGGGTGGATTAGTGTGATGACCCCAAGATATGACAAAGATATTCTAAAATAAGATAATAACATGCAAGATTTTGTAAATAAATACTGGCATATACAGATGCATCTACCCGATGGTAAGAATGGTATAGAAATTAATTCAAAAGAAATGCTTCTTGAGCCAGAACCCATAATAGGCACTGGAGAGTGGGAAAATCTTCAATGTGATAATTTCAAAACTATAGCAAATGGTAGCATTATTTTGGTAAGAAAAGGCAATGAGGCAATTGCATTATGCAAGATTATTAGTGATAACTTTACTGACAATGCTCTTAGCGAAAAGTATTATAACGTTAATTTCCGAAAGGTCAAGATACTTGCATGGGCTAAAGACTACATGCAGCCTCGGTCTTCTTTGTTCTCACAAGGAACGTTTTCTTCATGTAGAAAAGGTACAGAACAATATAGTTACATCGAAAGTTGGTTAAAGTATATGAACGACATCGCATATTTGGAGAAATGCTCCAACCTCTTATTAAAAAAGCATAACATAATTCTTCAAGGTGCTCCAGGAACAGGCAAAACATATAATACTGCTGCTATTGCTCTAAAAACATTAGGTGTTACAGATATTGATTTTACTGACCATAAAGCAGTAATGAGACGTTATGATTCTTTGCTTGGAGATCAGATATTCTTTACCACCTTCCATCAATCTCTTGACTATGAAGACTTTGTTGAAGGACTAAAGCCACATGTTCAAACAGATGCTGATGGCAATTCTATTGGTGTAACCTATGAGCCAGAGGATGGCATCTTTAAACGTGCATGTAATGCTGTTCAGACTGACACAAGCAAAGATATTGTAGAGTGTATTGATGATTATCTACAGAAAATAAAAGGCTATCAGAACAAGAGAGAGATACCAACCGTCACTGGCAGATCATCACTTTATGTCTGGTGGAAAGAAGGGAACTCTACTGTCAGTTGTAGAAGTACTAACTCCACAAGTTCACGGGGAGAAGAATACACACCATCACCTCTCAATATCGAGAAGATAAAACTGCAGGCTCAGGGTAAAGGTGTGGAGAATAATTGGCAGCAGTATGCTCAGGCCTTTATTGAAGCAGTCAAGAAAGAATATGATGCGACTACAAATAAGCCTGTGATATTGATTATTGACGAGATTAACCGAGGAAATGTTTCAAAGATTTTTGGAGAACTCATTACCTTGCTTGAATCAGATAAGAGACTTCAAGGGAATCATTCAATCAAAGTGATGCTGCCATATACAAAGGCTGAGTTTGGAGTACCTTCAAACCTGTATATTATTGGAACTATGAATACCACTGATAGAAGTACAGGTACTCTTGATTATGCATTGCGAAGAAGATTCGCTTTCATCACCCTCAAATCTCAAGAGTCGGTAATCAATAAATTCTATTCTGATACAGACAATGAGGAACTTGGAACTATTGCTCTAGGATTATTCGAAGATATTAAGAAGTTTATCGAAACCCCCAAACATCTATGTGGTGACATGAGCATAGATGATTTGATGGTAGGTCATAGTTACTTCATGGCAGAAAGTGAAGATGAACTTCATGACAAAGTAGAATATGAAATCATTCCACTTATCAATGAATACATCAATGATGGAATCCTAAATGTTAAGAACGAAGAAAAGAAAACAGCCTTTAATTCTTGGCTTTCTTTGAGTCCTGTACAAGAGATAGAGGATGAAGACAAAGAAGAAGATGAAGAATAATAGATAACTGACATGAAATCCATTCTTATTCAAGAACACAAATGCCTAAGCATTGAACACAACGACAGATATGATAATCTGAGTCTTGTTCGATGGGATAAACCTATGGAACACAAACCATGGGGATATTATGCGTCGTATGTTATTGGAGCAGAGTGGATAGACGATAAGGAAGCATTAGTTGTAACCACAAAGCGAGGAATGGAAAAAATAGATTTTCTCACCATGTTCATGACATGCTTCTCATCAGATTTGTCAGTAGAGTCTTTCGCTGAGATTTATAACATTGACTGTGAGGCTCCGGTCATACATGCACCTTCACTAAAAGGCGTTTTAAGTCCTCTTATAGTTCTGCATTTCCTTGGAGTTGTATGTAGAATCAAATCGTTGAAAAAAGGCTATGTTCATTACTGCAAAAACCTAAAGAAAGTCAAAGGACACATACAAGTGATGAATAATGAACGAAAGAACATTGCTTCAAAAAGATTTGATAGAGTTTTTTGCAACTTTGACGAATATACAGTTGATATTCCAGAAAACAGACTTATTAAGAAAGCTTTATTGTTCAGTTCCCAGATACTCAGAACAATAACAGAGAATCATTCCATAGGTAACAAAGTAAAACTGATGCTGTCAAAATCTTTAGCTCTGTTTGAAAATGTAAGTGATGAAGTACAGATAAAGGATGTTTCTCAGATAAAAGGACATAAACTATTTAGTGAATACAATGAGGCTATACGTCTGGCAAAGCTTATTCTTCGGAGATACGATTACAGTATCAGTAAAATAAGTTCTTTGGACGAGAATATCCCTCCGTTTACTTTGGATATGTCTTTGCTCTATGAGCACTATGTATATGGATTGCTAAATGAAGCATACGGAGACAAAATCTCGTATCAGTTCAAAGGGAAAACAGGATTCCCAGACTTCCTTTATTGCACAGCTGGATTTAAGGCGATACTTGACACAAAATACATTCCAAAGTATGAGACTTCATCGCTTGACAATAATGTCATACGCCAACTAAGTGGTTATAGTAGAGACATTCCTATCCTACGACATCTCGGATATAAGGATATAGATGAAGAATCTCCCATACCAAACGTTCCTTGCATAATAATTTATCCAAAAGAAGGGAATGTTGTAAGGAATCCGTTTGTGAAAAAGAAACTTCGTGATTTATGTACTACTCCAGTACGTAAATTGGCAAGATTTTATAAAATATGTATTCCACTGCCTGTTATGGGCTCTAATAAATAATATTATGTCAAAAGACTACAGCGAAGACCAACTGATACAAAAGAGTGCAGCCGATTTGTTAGAAAATGAATTGGGCTGGACCAATGTGATGGCATGGGATACCGAAGTACTTGGCGAATTAGGTACATTGGGCAGAAAAAGCTATCACGAAGTGTTGCTTATACGCCATTTCTGCAAGGCATTGAAGAGTCTGAATCCGTGGATGACGGACAAGCAGTTGGGCGAAGCCGTAGAGCGGATGACAGAGCGCATGAGCAGCCAGTCGCTGATGCAAATCAATGAGCAGAAGTATCAGTACATCAAGGACGGCATACCGGTAACTCGCACCAAGCCCAATGGTGAAACGGAGGAAGTTAAAGCTAAGGTAATAGATTTTGCTTCGCCGGAGAAGAACGAGTTTATGTGCGTGCGAGAACTATGGGTATATGGTTCGCTGTATCGCAGAAGAGCCGATATAGTAGGCTTTGTCAATGGTATTCCATTACTTTTTATGGAACTGAAGAACCACGATGTGGAAGTGGTGGATGCCTTCAACAAAAACTATCGGGATTATTTGGATACCATTCCGCAGTTGTTCTACCACAATGCGTTCATCATGTTCAGTAATGGTTTGGAAGCGCGTGTTGGCACCATTGATTCTAAGTGGGAGTTCTTCCACGAATGGAAACGACTGAACGAGGCAGAAGCAGGAAGCATCGAACTGCCTACCATGTTGAAAGGTATCTGCAAAAAAGAGAACTTCTTAGATTTGCTCGAAAACTTTATTCTTTACGATCACTCCGATGGACGCACAGTTAAAATCTTATCACGGAACCATCAATATTTAGGTGTCAACCAAGCGGTAGAAAAATATCGTAACCGAGAATTAGAGAATGGAAAACTTGGTGTGTTTTGGCATACACAAGGTAGCGGAAAGAGTTATTCTATGCTGTTCTTGGCTCAGAAAATACGTCGCAAGTTTGCTGGTTCACCAACTATAGTAGTGTTGACTGACCGCGAGGAACTGAACAAGCAAATAAGCGATACATTCGAAAATTGTGGAATGTTGGGTAAGGTAAAAGCAAGGGAGTTCATAGCACAAAGCGGTGAAGACTTGATAACAAAACTGAAGGGAAATCCTTCGTTCATCTTCTCGCTAATACAGAAATTCAATAAGCCGGATGCAGAACCGATTTATCCCGGCCATGACATTGTGGTAATCAGTGACGAAGCACACCGCACACAAAATGGAATCTTCGCTGATAATCTGATGCACTTGTTGCCTACGGCCAATCGTATCGGTTTTACTGGTACTCCATTGCTTTCCAATGATAACATTACGGCTCGTACTTTTGGTGGTTATGTCAGTATCTACGACTTCAAACGAGCTGTGGATGATAAGGCGACAGTTCCTTTGTATTACGAAAACCGAGGAGAACGGTTGCAAGACTTGCAGAATCCTGAAATCAATGAAGAAATAGCTGCCGCCCTTGAGCAAGCTGGAGATATGGATGCTTCGCAACTGGCCAAACTGGAAAGAGAGTTTGCCAAAGAAGTACATTTGTTGACTGCCCCAAAACGTTTACGAATTGTTGCCAAGGATTTTGTGCGTCATTATAGCGACCTTTGGACTTCAGGCAAAGCCATGATGGTTAGCTATAACAAAGTGACTTGCGTGAGAATGTATGAATATGTGCAGGAATATTGGCAGAAAGAAATTGTTTTGTTGGAAAAACAGATTGCAAAATCGACATCTCAGCAAGAGGTTCAAGAGTTGAACCGCAAGTTGAAGTGGATGCATGAAACGGAAATGGCGGTGGTGGTTTCCCAAGAGCAAAATGAAATACAGACTTTCCAGAAATGGGGATTGGATATACTTCCACATCGCACCAAAATGGAAAAGAGGGAACTTGACAAAGAGTTCAAAGATAAAGATAACAAACTGAGAATAGTGTTTGTCTGCGCCATGTGGCTCACCGGTTTCGATGTCAAGACACTTTCATGTCTCTATATCGACAAACCTATGAAAGCACACACTTTGATGCAGACCATCGCTCGTGCTAATCGTGTGGCTGAAGGCAAGACCAATGGACTTATCATTGACTATATTGGTATCGTCAAGGCTCTTCGTCAGGCGTTAGCCGACTATACCGCAAACCCCGACGGAGATGAAAACGGTAATGACCCAACAATAGACAAGAAAGAACTTATTAAGCATGTATATGAAACCATAGCGGCTGCTACAGCATTTTTGAAAGAACATGAATTTGAATTAAAGAATCTAATAGAAGCTGATAATTTCTTTAAGTTATTCTTGTTGAAAGAAGCTGCCAATGCCATATGTGCCACAACAGAAATCAGAAAGACATATTGCACTTTTACAACTACCTTGTTGAAACTATGGAAATATCTGGATCGCGAAGACATCACCTCAGAAATGAAACAGCAAAAAGATGCCATAGAAGCTATATACAAGGAATTACAGAAAAAACGGAAACATGCTGACATTACAGATTTGAGTATTGCTATCAATGAGATTGTAAACGAACATTTACAAATAAGTGTTAGCGAAGTAGCAGAACCTGACGCATACCGCCAATTTGATATCAGTGGCATCAACTTCGACTTGCTCCGACGTGAGTTCGCCAAGAGTAAAGAGAAAAACTTGATAATGAAAGATATTCAAGAGTTACTGCAAGAGCGCATTGCACAGATGTTAGCACAAAATCCTTCACGTATCAATTTCTATGAGAAATACCAAGAAATTATCCGTGAATATAACCAAGAGCAAAATCGTGTGAACATTGAACAGACTTTTGAGGAACTGATGCAGCTATCCGCTCAACTGACAGAAGAAGAAAAACGATATGTCAGAGAAGGATTTGAAAACGATGAACAGCTTTCTATGTACGATTTGCTAATGAAAGATAATCTTTCAAAAGAAGATATTAAGAAACTTAAAAAAATAGCTGTTGATCTGTTAGCTAAAATCAAAGACTTATTAAAAACGATGGATCATCCGTTTGATAAACGAGAAACGAAAGCAGCCCTTATCATTACTATCCGTGATATCTTATGGAAAGAATTACCAGAAAGCTATTCTGACGAGAGCATCAATTATTATAAAGATGTGGTTTATAATTATGTCAGCCAGCAATACGGAGGCATAGCTTAAACAAATAACCTCAACAAAAAACCTCGCGGAACCATTTCTGATTCGCGAGGGTTTTGATATATATGAGACGCCACAGTCTGTGACGTCTCTACTATTTATTCTTACTTAACTTCTTCAAAATCAACATCAGTAACGTCGTCGTTGCCGTTGTTTGGATTTTGTCCGGCGTTAGGATCTTGTGGACCGCCTTGTGCTCCAGCGTTCTTGTACATCTCTTCTGATGCTTTTTGCCAGATTGCGTTCATCTCTGCCATTGCTGCGTCGATGCCAGCGATGTCTTGTGCTTGGTGAGCTGTCTTCAACTTGCCTAATGCGCCTTCGATTTCTGCTTTCTTGTCAGCTGGCAATTTGTCGCCGTATTCCTTCATTTGTTTTTCTGTTTGGAAAATCATTGAGTCGGCAGCGTTCAATTTGTCAACGCGTTCACGTTCTTTCTTGTCAGCGTCAGCGTTAGCTTCTGCTTCTGCCTTCATTCTCTTGATTTCTTCTTCGCTCAAACCTGATGAAGCTTCGATTCTGATGCTTTGTGACTTGCCAGTAGCTTTGTCTTTTGCAGATACGTTCAAGATACCGTTTGAGTCGATGTCGAATGTAACTTCGATTTGTGGAACGCCACGTGGTGCTGGAGGGATGTTATCCAAGTGGAACTTGCCAATAGTCTTGTTTTGGTTTGCCATTGGACGTTCACCTTGTAATACGTGGATTTCAACGCCTGGTTGGTTGTCGACAGCTGTTGAGAATGTCTCTGACTTACGTGTAGGGATTGTTGTGTTAGCTTCGATGAGTTTTGTCATAACGCCACCGAGTGTTTCAATACCTAATGACAATGGAGTAACGTCGAGCAAGAGAACGTCTTTAACTTCACCTGTCAAAACACCACCTTGGATTGATGCACCGATAGCAACAACTTCGTCTGGGTTAACGCCTTTAGAAGGTTCTTTCTTGAAGAAGTCCTTAACGATGTTTTGGATAGCTGGGATACGTGTTGAACCACCAACCAAGATAACATCGTCGATGTCGTTTACTGTCATGTTAGCGTCAGCCAAAGCTTTGCGGCATGGTTCGATAGTAGCGCGGATCAAATCGTCGCATAATTGTTC
>JAFZDU010000068.1 GCA_017561025.1 Bacteroidales bacterium
ATGGAAAATACAGAAAATTTAAAGAAGACCGTTTTTAACGAAATGCACCGTGAAATGGGTGCTAAGATGGTTCCTTTCGCAGGTTTTGACATGCCAGTTCAATTTGAAGGCGTTAACATCGAACACGAAACAGTTCGTAAAGGCGTTGGCGTTTTCGACGTTTCACACATGGGTGAATTCCGCGCTAAAGGTCCTAAGGCTTTCGCTTTCGTACAACGTTGCACAACAAATGACGTTGCAGCTTTGACAGACGGTAAAGTTCAATATACATGTCTTCCAAACGGCAAAGGCGGTATCGTTGACGATATGTTAGTCTATCGCGTTGCTGAAGACGAATACTTTATGGTTCCTAACGCTGCTAACATCGACAAGGACTGGGCTTGGATGTCAGCTATCGCTTTAGAAATGGGCATGGAACTCGGCGTTGAATTCATCAACGAAAGCGACCAATGGTCACAACTCGCAGTTCAAGGTCCTTTGGCTCTCAAAGCTATGCAAAAGCTCACAGCAACAACTGTTGAAGATATGGAATACTACACATTCAAAATTTTAGAATTTGCTGGTGTTAAAGATGTTATCTTCTCAACAACAGGTTACACAGGTTCAGGCGGCTGTGAAATCTACATGCCAAACGACGCTGCTATAGAAATCTACAAGAAAGTTCTCGAAGCTGGTGCTGAATTCGGTATCAAACCTGCTGGTTTAGGTTCACGCGACACATTACGTCTTGAAATGGGATTCTGCTTATACGGCAACGATATCTGCGACACAACATCTCCAATCGAAGCTGGCTTGGCATGGATTACAAAATTCGTTGATGGCAACGACTTCGTCGACCGCGAATTAAACGAAAGACAAAAAGCAGAAGGTACAACACGTCAATTACGCGCTTTCGAAATCACAGGTAAAGGTATCGCTCGTCACGGCTACGAAATCTGCGACGCAGAAGGTAATGTAATCGGTGAAGTTACTTCAGGCACAATGGGACCATCTGTTAAGAAAGCTATCGGTATGGGTTATGTTGCTAAATCACACTGCAAGTTCGGTAACGAAATCTTCATCAAAGTGAGAGAAAAACTCATCCCTGCAACAATTGTAAAACTTCCTTTCTACAAAGGTGAATAATAGATGAAAATATTGAAAAAAAAAGAGGACCGAGGTCCTCTTTTTTTTTCAATATTTTTTCATATCTTTACGGCTGCAAAATATTGTTATATGAAAAAACATTTTCTACTTACATCGATGTTTGTAATGTTTTTGTTTACAAACATTTTTGCTCAGAATGTGAGCATTGATAAAGCTAAAAAAATAGGTGAATTATTTGTAAAAGAAAGCACATCTTTAGGTGAGGCTAGAACGTTAATAAATGCATCTCATTCTCATACTTTTACTTCTTGCGATGGAATGCCATCTCTTTATGTGTTTAATATTGACGGCGGGGGTTTCGTCGTGGTGTCTGCCGACAATAGAGTGAAACCTATTCTCGCTTATTCTGAAAAAGGTTCTTTCGATGCTGGCAACATGGCAGATGGCTTTGGATATACAATGTCATCATATCAAGAAGAAATCGACTACGTAAGAAAAAACAATATCGCTGCGACAGAAGACATCGTCAAGGAATGGAGACTCGTCGAGACAAAAGGCCGTATCACAGAAACCAGAAGCAAGTCGGTGCCTTATCTCTTGACAACGACATGGAACCAAAATTATCCTTATAATTCATTATGTCCAGAAGACACTGCTGGTCATGGCGGTCACGTTTATGCAGGCTGCGTCGCAACAGCCATGGCGCAGGTTATGAACTACTGGGGACATCCAGCCAAAGGGAATGGCTCTTATTCATATATTCCAACAAACTGGAGTTATGACCAGATTTATACTTATCCAGAGCAGTCTGCTAACTTCGGTGAGACTTATTATCACTTTGAAAATATGGTGGATAATCTCGATTCGTTGAGCACTGACGAAGAGATTTATAATGTCGCTCTTCTTCAATGGCATTGCGGTATATCTGTCGAAATGATGTATAGCCCTCAGGGCAGCGGCGCATATTCTTCCGACGTTCCTTTTGCAGCTGGCCAGTTTTTCGGTTATAACTATGCTGACTTAGCCGACAGTTGGTATTATAATAATATGGAATGGGCTGAGCTTCTCAAATCTGAGCTTGATAAAGGACGTCCTATGTATTATTCTGGTCAGGATGACGAAGGTCGTGGCGGTCACGCTTTCGTCTGCGACGGTTATGATGAAAACAATTTCTTCCATTTCAACTGGGGATGGGGCGGACGCGATGACGCCTACTGCGCAATAGGCGCTCTTAACACCACAAAATATTACTTCAACACATGGAACGAGGCAGTGGTGGAATTCTATCCTAAAAATAATGATACTTATTATCAATATCCTAATAAAATCAATAACTTGACTCTCGTTGAGACAGAAGATAACACAGGCGCAATAATCAGCTGGACCAATCCTTTAACTAACAATTTCGGCGAAAACCTGACTTCTATTGATACAGTGTTCTTGCGTCGTAACTTCGAGACGATAGCGGTGTTCACCGATGCTCAACCTGGTCAGTCGATGACATATACCGACATCGTGGATGATGATGACTTGTATAATTATTCTGTTTATGTTAATAATTATGCGGGCAACTCTCAACCTGTATATGAAAGAATATTAATAGGTGAGAAGTGCGATGTGACTTTCGACTTGTTCGATGAAGGCGGCGACGGATGGAAAGGCGGCAGCATCTCCGTATTCCGTGATGGAAAGAGAATAGCTATAGTAACTATGGAAAACGGCGCTACTGAGACCAAGACGTTGCCTCTCCTCAACGGCGAACTTTCTTTCGTGTGGAACAAATGCTGGTACACCGATGAGGAATATTACACATGCGACGAAATATCATTCTCAATAAAAGATAAAGACGGTAACGAATTGTATCAGTCAGAAGGCGAGATGCAAGCAGGCGTCTTCATGACATACGACAACAACTGTTCTCTCGATATAGAAGAGATCGAAAAAGATAACGAATCGCTTTTGGTTTATCCTAATCCTACAAACGGAAAATTCAAGGTGGAAGCAAAGAATATCGCTGAAGTTGAAGTGCTTAATGTCGTAGGACAAAATGTTGCGACATATATTGTCAATGGCGATTCATGCGAGATTGACATGACAGAATTTAATACAGGAATGTATTTCATCAATGTCAAGACTGAAAACGGAATGATGACAAAGAAAATAATATTAACAAATTAAAAATAATTAGAAATTAAAATGAAGAAATTATTACTCTTTTCTGTTGTCCTTTTGTTATCATTAGGACGATTGTTTGCAGGTCCGGTTGACGTGAAAACTGCGAAATTAATAGGAGAGAAGTTCGTTAGAACTAACATGAATTCTCTTAGAAACTTCCAATCATCAAAACACATCAGCACAATTAGCGACGATAAAGGCAATGCTTGTCTTTACATCTTCAACATCGATGATAAGGGATTCTATATCGTTTCTGCTGACGACAGATCAAAACCTGTTTTGGCATACTCAGATGAAGGCGCATTGGACGCAAATAACTTGCCAGCAGCGATGTCATATTATTTGGAGCGTTATGCTAGCGCGATCTCTTATGCTATAGAAAATGACTTGGAAGCAGAACAAGAAATAGTTGACGAATGGAATCTTGTTAAATCAAGAGGCATCGTTTCAGAAGAAACTCTAGGCAGAGCAGTGCCAGCTTTGATAGATTTGTTATGGAACCAAGATAATCCATACAACTACTTTTGTCCAACAGCTGCAGGAGGTCCAGGCGGTCGCGCTTATGTAGGCTGTGCTGCTGACGCTATGGCGATGGTAATGAAATTCTGGAACTATCCTGATGCTGGCGTCGGTGAACATACATACAAACCAGACGGATTCCCAGAACAATCAATTACTTTAGGTGAAGCTTACGACTGGGCTAATATGCCAAAACAAATTTATTTTAACTCTCCTCAAAATCAAATCAATGCTGTGGCATCTTTGATGTATCACTGCGGCGTTACAATCAACATGCAATATGGTGCTGACGGCAGTGGTGCTTATTCTTCAGACGTGCCAGAAGCAATGAGATCTCACTTCAAATACACCGACAAAATGTATCTTGAATACAGAGATTATTTTGAAAAGAAAGAATGGGAAGACATGCTTATCAAGAACTTCGACCAAGGTTTCCCAGCATTCTATGCAGGTCATAGCCAAGGCAGCGGCGGTCACGCTTTTGTTTGCGACGGTTATACCGACAACCGTTACTTCCACTTCAACTGGGGTTGGTCAGGATCTGGCAACGGTAACTTTGCCATCGACGCTCTCACTCCAATGGGCTGGAACTTCAACGATGGTCAAAATGCTATCTTCGACATGATCCCAGATTACGCTTACCAAACAATGGCAGCAGCTCCTGCTATCGAGACAAAAACTAATACAGCATATTCAATGAAGGGTGTCGTTAAAGTTAACGTCCCAACAGTTTCAGAATCAGGCGATGAACTTACATCAATCGATAAAGTCGTTATCTTGAGAGACGGCGTTGAAGTACATACAGCTACAGACGTAACTCCAGGTTCAGTCGTTGAATTTGAAGATGAAGTAAGCAAATACGACTGCTATTATTATACAGCATACATCGTTTCTAACGGCATCATAGGTCGTTGGAACACAGTGCCATTGTCATACGGTCCTTCTTGCGAATGGAAACTTATCGTATCAACAACAAGCTTCCAAGGATGGAACGGAGCTTACTTGCAATTCGTCAACTCAGAAGGAACAGTGTTTAACCAAATAACATCAACAAACTCAACACCTATCAACGAGTTCGTACAGATTACAGAAGGTGACTTCTCTATCAAATGGACAGCTCCAACATCACCAATCAATTCATTGACAATAAAATTGAAGAACTCTTCAAATGAAACAGTATACGAATTCTCTGGCTCTTCAAACTCATTGACAGTTGGAACAATATATAATGGTCAAAACAGCTGTGTGAACTGCCAGGCTCCTGAAAACCTTAAAGCAGAAGAAGTATTGCATAACGGAAATAATGGCGTTATGGTTTCATGGGATAAGGTCGGAACACCACAATCATACAAGGTTTACAGAAGTGCAGATAATGAAACATATACAGAAGTAGGTACAGTGGAATCAACATCAAGCCAATATTTTGATGAAGCAGAGGCTGGAGAATACTACTATCAAGTTACAGCATACAACAGCTATTGCGAATCATTGCCAGCTACAACAGCTGATGGCGAGCACGATTATGTAATGATAAATGTTACATCAATAAAAGAAAACGCAATCGATGCTGTCGTGTTCCCAAACCCAACAACTGGCAGCTTGAACATCAATGCAGAAGGCATGACAAATGTCTCTGTACATAATATGCTAGGTCAGAAAGTCGTTGATTTAAATATCGATTCAGACCAATATATATTGGATATGTCATCAATGGAAGTTGGTGTTTATATGTTGAAAGTCGTTTCAAGAAAAGGTGAAATGACACAGAGAATCGTGTTGTTGTAAAGACAACAAGACAACAAGTGGAGCGCTCTTATTGTTTAGGAGCGCTCTTTTTTGTTTAGAAATTAGGAATTATTTTTTTGAACCATTGAACTTTGAACCATTGAACTCTGAACCTTAAACCTTAAACCAAGAACTTTAGCCATTAGCCATTTGTCATTAGCCAATTTACTTGGGCGTTCCGGCTTCGCCGTCGGGCTTTCCGCTATATCTTTGCTCACTCCGCTCGCAAAGGATGCCGCTCCAATCCCTAACGCATTGGTGACTACGAACATCTAAATGCAAACCTAGAATTAAAAGGTGCCTGAGCCTGTCGAAGGCATGAGTTCGGCATTTCGACAAGCTTAGCGACCTCACCCCCTTAAATTGTTGTAATTCAAAAATATGAAATGAATTATGCCACAAAATGTAATGAAAAAAATCTTGACAGTTGTTTGTGTTATTCATAGTTTTGTGGCAAGAAAGATGGAAAAAATTAAATGCAACAAAATGTGATATTTATTGATGAAAATCAAGAAAAAAATATTAAATTTGCCGACTAATTAAAATTGAAAATTATCAACAAAAAATTTACCAAATGAAAAAATCATTTTTATTAATCGTTATCATGTTGGCATTTGGTTCTCTTTTTGCAAAACCAGTTGATGTCAACACAGCGAAAGAGTTAGGCCAAAAATTCGTAAGCGCCAACTTTGTAAAAAGCAACTCAAGCCTTGAATTGGTTTACACAGCTAATTCAGAAAACGGCGAAGCATGTTTCTATGTTTTCAATGTTGAAAACTATGGTTACATCATGGTATCAGCAAGCGATTGCGCACACCCAATTCTTGCTTATTCAGAAGAAAGCACATTCGACATTAACAATGTAGCTCCAGGTCTCGGTGATATGATGCACGTATATACAGAGGCTATCACTTACGCTATCGAGAGCGATGCTAAGGCAACATTGGACATCGAGTCAGAATGGAAGTCATTGGAAAATACAGGTAAAGTAAAACCAGCAATGAGAGGTCAAGTTGTAGAACCATTATGTACAACAAAATGGAACCAATCATGGCCATACAACAAGTTCTGTCCAGAGCAACCAGCTAGCTGGGCATCAAACGGTCACGCTGTTGTTGGTTGCGTTGCTACAGCAATGGCACAAGTTATGAAATACTGGAACTATCCAACACAAGGTCAAGGTTCACACACATACACTCCATGGTGTAACGAGTGTCATTCATATTCATACCCACAACAAACAGTTAACTTCGGCGCAACAACATACGACTGGGCTAACATGGCAGATCAAATCACTTCAACATCACCAGTAGCAGAAATCGACGCTGTTGCTACAATCAGCTATCACTGCGGTGTTGCTGTTGACATGATGTACGACCACCATGGTGCAGGTAGCGGTGCTTATTCAACAGACGTTCCTGCTGCTCTCCAAAATTACTTCAAATACGCTCCATCAACAGTTGTTAACAGACAAAACAACTCAACATGGGATGATGATTTGAGAAATGCTATCAGAATGGGCCGTCCTGTTTACTATTCAGGTTTCGATGAAGAAAACCGCGGTCACGCTTTCGTATGCGACGGTTATGATGAAAATGGTTTGTTCCACTTCAACTTCGGTTGGGGCGGCGCTGGCGACGGTTACTTCACAACAGAAGCTATGGAATACCACGTCAACTCTTCAGCTATCATGGACTGGATGCCAATGGATGTATATCAATCAACAGCTCAAGCTCCAGCTTCATTGACAGTAACTCCAGCTGCTGATAACGTCTTGTCAGCAACATTGTCATGGGTTAACCCAAGCAAATTCATCAACGGCATCAGCATCACATCAATCGATAAGATCGTTGTTGAAAGAAACGGTAAAATCATCCATGAAGAAGCAAATCCAGGCGTTGGCGCAGCAATGACATACGTTGACAATGAAGTTCCTTGCTTCAGCTTCTTCGATTATTCAGTTTACGCTGTTATCAACGGTGAAATGGGTAACATCATCACAGAAGAATTAGTTGGCTTCGGTCCAACATGCGACTGGAAACTTATCCTCCAATCATCAGCATTCCAAGGCATGAGAGGCGCTTCTGTATCTGTATTTGACGCTGCAGGTGTTGAATTCGTAAGCAAAACTACAACATCATCTACAGCAACAACATACGAAATAGCTCTTCCACTCGGTTATGCTCAATTCGCATGGAATCCTCACGCAGCATCACAACCAGCTTATACACTCAATATCGTTGTTAAAAACCCTGCTGGCGAATCAGTATTTAACTACTCAGGCAGCTCAGACGAAATGCCTTCAGGCGTATTCTTCAGCACAGAAAACACATGCGGCAACAGCACACAATGCGATGCTCCATCAAATTTACTCGCTAACACTTCAAACGGTGAAATGACTTTGACATGGACAGGCGCTGGCAACCCAACATACGGTTACAACGTTTACCGTGATGGTTTACTCATCGGTCTCGCTAAAGAAACAACATTCGTTGACGAAGATATGCCATTCGGCGGTCACTGCTATACAGTAACAGCATTATGCGAAGGCGGTAACTCAGCAATGACAAACGAAGCTTGTGGCGTTTTGACAGAAGGTTGCGACCCAGCAACAGATCTTACAATTGAACTTACAAACAACTTCAAAGCTAAGATCTCTTGGACAAAACCTAACAACTCAGATTTGAGCGGTTACTATATCATGAGAAAAGAAAATAACGACGACTGGATGAGAATCAAGATCCTCGGCGCTAACAAAGATAACTACACAGACAACAGCGGTTTGACATACGATAACTGGTATTCATACAAAGTTATCGCTTACTACCAAGGCATCGACTGTTTATCAGCTCCAGCAGCAGCAAAATACAATGCAAACGAATACTTTGTTAGATTCTATTACTCTGAAACAGGTATAGAAGATGTAACAGTTGATCAAATTGCAATCTATCCTAACCCAGCTAACGATCAACTTACAATAGAAGCTTCAAATATCGAAAGCGTATCTATCATCAATATGATGGGTCAAAAAGTATATGAATCAGCTGTTAATTCAAACAATGTTGTTCTCAATATGAGCGAATTCAACGCTGGTATGTATATGGTTAATGTTAAAACTGCTGAATACGAAACAACACAACGTATCTCTGTAGTTCGCTAATTGAAGTCTAAAGGCAAAAGACAAAAGTCTAAGGTCTTTACTCGATAACAAATAAGCGCCGCTGGAAAGTGGCGCTTATTTGTTTATCTTATGGCAAATGACAATAGTTTTTCTCCGTTAGTCTTTTGCCTTTAGTCATAACAAAAAAAAGAGACCGTCTAACAAGTTTTAGACGGTCTCCTACAGGTTTTATTGTCCCACAAGATTTTGTAGGGACGCATCGAATGCGTCCAAGTGCAGCGTCGAATGCATTCAAAAGCTATAAGGACACATTCGATGTGTCCCTACAGGTTTTATTGTCCCGCATGATTTTGTAGGGACGCATCGAATGCGTCCAAGTGCAGCGTCGAATGCATTTAAAAGCTATAAGGACACATTCGATGTGTCCCTACAGATTTTTTGTCCCGCATGATTTTGTAGGAACGCATCGAATGCGTCCAAGTGC
>JAFZDU010000069.1 GCA_017561025.1 Bacteroidales bacterium
AAAAAAAATAACAAAATGAAAAGACTTATAACAACTACAATATTCGCTATCGCATTCATGATGAACTTGAATGCACAGAACACTGATGGATTCTTTGCCTACAGCAGCATTGACAGCAACAGAGGCGGCAGCTCTGAATGGGGTGCCATCCCTACATTGCCATCATCACACGGCTTCGACTTCGACCAGAACGCCGCTCCTGCTCCTATCGGCAGCGGACTGCTTATCCTCGGAGGACTGGCTTTGGCTTATGGAATTAGAAAGAATTAATAATGCATAATTATATTGATATCATGTAGAGCCGCACGGCAGTGCGGCTTTATTATTTGTATTTTAAGATTCTAAAAAATCGTCCCTTCGGAACTATTTTATGAGCTGAAAACTTCTCGCAAAGACGCAAAGTATCGCAAAGTAGCTCTCTGCGGTTCTCAGCGTCTTTGCGATAATGAAAAACACTTCGACAGGCTCAGTGACCTTGCTCAAAGCTCACGACTCAGTGCTAGCAGCCCCACTGCGTTAGGGATTGCAGCGGCATCCTTTGCGAGACGCAGCGATAGCGGAGGCGAACAAAGATATAGCGGAAAGCCCGACGGCGGAGCGAAGCGGAGACGGAACGCCCAAAATAGAAACTCAGAATTTCAGAACTTCAGAATCTCAGAAAAGTGTAGGTTTTAAGGTTTAAGGTTTAAGGTTCAATGGTTCTTAGTTCAAAGTTCAATGGTTCAATGGTTCTTAGTTCAAAGTTCAATGGTTCAAAAAAAAGGACCAGAGTTGATTCTCTAGTCCTTTCTGAGGTTCTAATATTCTAGAATTCTATATTTCTTAATTACGTACTGGGCGTACTGTAAATCCAGTGCGACGGAGTGCCCAGTCGCAGTAGAACTGATATGAACACATATCTAAGTAGCAACCATTAGTGTAAGTTGGAGTGCTTCCTTCTGGATCGTATGGAGTTGATGTCCAGTAATAACCATAAGTGTTTTGGTCTAACAAGTCACCATTGACGCGGAAACCTGATGCTGGAAGGAAAATATAGTTTTCGTTTGTCTTTGAGGCAACCTTATAACCAGGAACGCCATTGACTTCTGTCCATGTCCATGTACATTGTTGTGTGAGTTCGAACATTTCTTCCAAAGTAGGCATTCTCCAATCATCGCCCCAGTTTGCTGTAGCAGCGTCAAACATAGGATTGCCAGAGATGTCACCTAAATCTTGTTGATATGAAGAACAGTTGTCTGATGTATAATTTGATTTTGGTTCGATTTCTCCCCATGCGAAGTGGTCGCCATAACCTTCTGGAAACAATGCGCCTACGTTATGTTCAGCCCATAATGTTCCGCTAGGAAGACCTAAGTCAACGTAAACATATTCTGTTTCATTGTCATCGTCATCGTCATCTTCATTTTTCAAAGTTGTGAAAGAAACGATTTCACTTTTCACCATACCTTCACTGTTTACAGCGTATGCGCCAACGCTATATACTGTAAAATCTTGCAAGCCTGTCAGTTGATATGTATAAGCACCTAAGTTCTCTCCTACTTTAACGAAGTTAGCTTCTGATGAAGAACTAGCTTTTTTCCAGTAGAATCCGCGTTCTGTAACATCAGCGCCGCCATCTGTAAGGACTTCAGCGCTAAACATTGCTGAATTGATTGTGATTTCTGAAACAACAACTGTTGTAACTGTTGGTAATTCAACGACTATTTCACCACCATTATCATCACCACCGTTGTCATCACCACCATTATCATCACCGCCGTTGTCATCACCACCATTGTCATCGCCGCCGTTGTCATCACCACCATCGTCGTTACCATCGTCGTTACCATCGTCGTTGCCGTCATCGTTGCCGTCATCGTTACCGTCATCGTTGCCGTCGTCGTTACCATCGTCATTGCCATCGTCATTGCCATCGTCATTGCCATCGTCGTTGCCGTCATCGTTATCTTCTTCTAATGTAACGAAGCAGAAGTTTGCGCCGTAGGCAGTACCAACGCTGTTAGTGGCGTAAGCTCTTACGTAATAAGTTGTGTTTGCTAATAAATTTTCGATTGATGAAGTGAATGTACCAACGCCGCTACCGTTTGAAGTAAGCATATCGTTGATTGTTGGGTTTTGGTTTGTGCTCCAGCAAACGCCTCTTGAAGTAATGTCAGCGCCACCGTCGCTTGTGATTACACCACCAGTTGTTGCTGTTGTCTGTGTAATTTCAGTAACAGCTGTAGTCTCTACTGTTGGCAATACTGGATCTGGTTTACATCCAACTAATAATGTGCAAACCAATGCAATTAAAAATAAGTGTTTTTTCATGAATTTGAATTTTATAAAATAATGTTTAAATGTTTTCAACAAAAATGAAATGAGGTTGCAAAGATAATCATTTTTCGTTTATGACTCAATCATTTATAAAGCATAAAAATTCAAAAAAAACATTTTTAATTATTTCAATAAAATCATAAATTTGCGCCACCAAATTAATTAAAGAAAATATCAGAAAAAAAGCATTTATGAGAAAACTATTATTTGCATTACTGGTCATTCTTTCTTTCAGCGGTCTTGGTTTCGCGCAAGTCATCGACGCTGATTTACAGAAGGCAATGAGCCAAAAAGGTGACGAGATGATCAGTGTCAACATCATCCTCAAGTCACAGATGGACCTCAAGAATTTAAGCAAAAGAGCAGAAGGCATCACCGACAAATATGTCAGACGCGACATGCTCATCGACGAGTTGAAACTCTTTGCTGAAAAAGAACAGTCAGAGATCATGTCTATCCTCAAAGCAGAAGAAAAAGGCAGAAGAGTGTCTGGCATCAAAAGCAGCTGGGCAGCCAACTACATCAACTGCTCAACAACAAGCGACGTCATCTATCTCTTGGCAGAACATCCTGACGTATTGATGATAGGATATAACGAAGAGAAAAGCGTTCTTTGGGACGAGAAGTCTACCAGAGTAACTCCAGGTGACCAGATAACACAAAACATCACACAAGTCAACGTTGACGATGTCTGGGAAATGGGCATCACAGGTCAAGGCGTCCTCGTCGCCATCATCGACTCTGGCGTCAACTACAAGCACGTTGACCTCGCAGACCACTTATGGGATGGCGGCGCACAATTCCCACACCATGGTTACAACACCTATTATGACAACAACGACCCTATGGATATGTTCGGTCACGGCACACACTGCGCTGGCACAATATGCGGCGACGGCACTTCAGGCACCAAGACCGGCATGGCTCCAGACGCAACTTTGATGTGCGTCAAGTCAGTAAGTGACGAAGGCAACGGCACTGTCACCAACATCAACGACGGCATGGAATGGGCGATAGAACATCACGCCGACGTATTGAGCATGTCATTAGGTCTTCCTTTGTCATCAGTGCCAGACAGAACACTCATGCGTCGTACATGCGTGACAGCATTGGAACTCGGCATAGTAGCAGCAGTCGCTGTTGGCAACGAAGGCAGCAACGAGCTCTTCTACCCTATCCCTGACAACGTCAGAGTGCCAGGCAGCTGCCCTCCACCATGGATCCACCCTGACCAAGCAAGCAACACCGGTGAGTTGTCATGCGTAGTAGCAATCGGCGCTGTCAACTATAACGATGAAATAGCATACTTCTCATCACATGGTCCTGTCACATGGCAAGCAACAGAATTCGCCGACTATGCTTATCAACCAGGCATCGGTCTCATCCGTCCTGACGTTTGCGCTCCTGGCGTCGATGTCATTTCTCTCGACTACACCACAACTGACGGTTTCACAAAGATGAGCGGAACATCAATGGCAACACCTTGCGCAGCAGGCGTCATCGCTCTTATGTTAGACAAGAACCCAGAATTGACACCAGCAGACATCAGCAGAATATTAGAGACAACAACACATAAGATCTCTAACAACAAGAACAACTACACTGGTTCAGGTCGTATCGACGCATTGGCAGCAATCAACGCCATCGAATGCGGCGACTTCAAATACGTAAGCCACATCATCGATGACGAAGAAAACGGCAACGACAACGGCAACTTGAACGCTAGCGAACAAGTGAAATTGCAAGTGACTGTCGAGAACACTTCTAACGAATCTTACGACAATGTCAAAGCTGTTTTGAGAAACGACAACCCTATGGTGACAATCAACGACTCTATCGCTCAAGTAAGCAGCATCGGCACAAACGAGTCATTCTCAATAACAGAAGGATTCTCTTTCATGATTGACGAGAAAGCAGACCACAGAACAATGTTAGGTTTCGACGTATATTTCTACAACGGAAACGACGAACTCATCTCTTTCGTAAGAGTTCCTGTTAAAGTTCAAGAAAAAGTCTTGGAATTCGCGACAGTGATAGTCATGAACGACAATAACGACAACGGCATATTAGAAGCTGGCGAGACAGCCGACTTCGGCATCGTTATCAATAATATAGGTAATGAAATCTTCACAAGTTCATTGGCTAAGCTATCAAGCGGCAACAGCAAAATCACCATCAACACCAGTGAAGTAGAATTAAATCCTATAGGCATGCACTCTTCTGAAGTAGCGTTCTTCAACGTCACTTTGGCAAGCAACGCAGAAGACTCATTCAGCATTCCATTCGAACTTAAATTGGAAAAAGCATCATCAACAGAGACATTCGTCTTCGACTATTCAAACAAATGCACTGTAGTTTTCGAACTTAAAGATAGTTATGGTGACGGATGGGACGGCGCTGCTATCATTGTAAAATACAGCGACGGTTCTGCCGACGACGCTTTCACTGTCAGCGAAGAAGACGGAGGAAGCAAGACATATACTAGAGAAATAGGCAACGGCGTTGAAGTAACTCTAGAATGGATCAAAGGCGCATGGGATTACGAATGCAGCTTCGTTGTGAAGAAAGATAACGGCAATGTCATTTACAGCAGTCCTCAAACATTGAGCGCTGGCGTCTTACATTCATGGGTCAACGACTGCGCATTCCAAAGCAGCAACTACGAAATGTGTGAAGGCGTTCAGAACTTAGAAGCAGAAGCAGATTTCCCTATAGTCATCAAATGGGACGCACCAGCATCAGGCGGCGCTCTCTACTACGAAGTATATCGCAACACAAGATTCATGGGAACGACAGAAGAACTCAGCTATTCTGACGAGACTATGACAGAAGCATCTAGCTACGAATATAGCGTACGTCCTGTATTCAGCGACTGCGTTGGCAGTATAAGTCATATCAAAGTTGAATATGACAATGTTGCAGAAAACATCTCAATCGACGCTACTGTCTACCCTAACCCATCAAGAAACGACTTCACTGTTACATGCGAAAACATGACAAGAGTATCAGTGTTTAACATTATGGGCGCTATGATTTTTGACGCAGAAACAAGCGGCAGCAATTACATCATCAGCGATCTCAACGCTGGAGTCTATTTCATTAGCATTGAAACAAATAACGGCTCAACAGTACGCAAAGTCGTCAAATTGTAAGACATTCGTCGTAATATTATAGAAAACACAAAGGTGTCGGATGAAAATCCGGCACTTTTTTTTATCACATAAATTTTAAAATACAATACAACCATTTAACAGTCAATAATTTACCCCCCTCAGTTTTTTTTTAAAAAACTTGGATTTCTCAAAAATAATTTTAACCTTTGTGAAGCGAAACTTATTGTCAAACAACACAAAATCAATCGCCATGAAAAGATCTACAATCATTCTTATAATGTTGTTTGTTGCGACAACATTTGCCAACGCTCAGGATGCCATGGGAGTCAAAAATCTCAAGGGTAACTTCATCGAAGAAAACAAGGTTAAATTATCTTGGCTCAATGAAGACACTGGTCCATACTTCAATCCTGAATGTGACATAATCACTCATGAAAAAGCAGGATATAACAATAATTATGACGTAAGTTCTTTGCACAGCGGACTTACTTCTTTAGGATTCAATGCCGACAAAAACGCCGGATTCCAGATCATGGACAAGTTCACATGTCACGAAACCTTCAGTCTGAGATTCTTCGTATATGCAGGCGCGTCTCCAGCGTCAACAATTGACGGCGCATATCTGACAATCTACGACGGCGACCCTTTGAATGGCGGCAACATAATTGCTGGCGGCGACGATGTCAACCGTCTGGAAAAAAGTTCTAATGCATTTATTTATAGAACTGAAGAAAACGATTTCTCCGATGTAAGTCGTCCTGTTTTTTACGTCGATGTCAACGCGATAGAACTCAGCGATAACCATGAAGAAAACACATTCTGGTATGTTGTGTCATTCACAGGAACTTCCGACGACGACATTCATATTGTGCCAAGAACAGTAATGGGCGAAACCGCAACAGGTGAAGCAAGAATATACACAAGTGAAAACGATTGGCAACCAATGCTTGACGAAGGCACACAAACACAACAAGGCGTTGCTTTCGAGACTATCGGCTATGAAGACATCAGCGGAGTCGTGACATTAGTCGATGCTTGCAACATCTTCCGCAACGACGAACTCGTCGAACAGTTTGTCCCAAGCGATTCTTATGTCACTTATATAGATGAAAATGCTGATCATGGCGTAAATATATATGGAGTTCAAAATATTTATACTACTGAGTTTGAAGGCGTTTCCGAAATACAATACTGCGACGTACGTCCATCATATTCTCCAAAGAACTTTGAATGCAGTTCTGAAATACTTGAAGACAATACGATAATAAACTTTCTTACATGGCAAAAAGAAGACGACATGCAAGCAGATAATGTCAAGACATATTACGAAATATACCGCAAAAAATCATCAGAAGAAAACTACAAACTAATCAAGACGATTGCTAAGGTTGACGGACAGCAAGATTACGAATACGAAGATGTTGCACCAAGAAACGCATACGAATACAAGATAAACACATATAATATTTATGAAACGGGAGCTTCTGAAAGTCAGTATGCAACAGCAGAAGGAAATGTTTTATATCAATCTTTCTTCGGTAATGACTCGACGAGAATAAATATTTATGATTCTCATGTTATTGATGGTGAGACGACTTATGTTACATCTATTTACAATAGCGATACCGTTAATATAAATGGAAATTTATATTATAAAACTAGCGGAGGCGACTATTTATATAGTGATGATATATATTACAGGGAAGATGTTGAAACAGGAAGGTTATATCAGTATGTTGAGAGGAATGATATATATGTCGGTGACCTTAAGGTTGAAGTGTTGATTTGTGATATGTCGCTCAATGTAGGAGACACATTCCAATTTCCGCATGAACTTGATTACAATACAAATGATTACAATTCTTATTGGGAACCTATTATAGGTATCGTGACTGATGTAAGATATGAAAACGGAAAAAAAATAATTGAATTTGATGATCAGGTATTTGGGCATCTCGATATATACTCAGGTTATCCATTAACATTTACAGAAGGGGAATTCCCAAATCTCATTCCAACAAACGGATTGTGGCAATATAACGAATTGTTATGTCAGTTTAAAGATGGTGAGCAGACATACCATAATCCAGATTTCGAGGAGTGTTATTACAAATCGTGGTCTGTTGAAGAAATAGAATCAAGCAATATCACAATCAAACCGACATTATTGTCAAACGGCGAAACAATCTCCATCGAATCAGATTCAGAGATAAAAGACGTGAAGATGGTTGACATGCTTGGAAGGATGATGAACGTTTCAGTCAACAATACAAACGGTATTTCTTGCCAAGTAAACATGAATCAGAAATGCAATTCCGGCATTTACTTAATTATTGTTGAGACGCAAGATGGATACTTTTATGAGAAAGTTGTAGTTAGAAATTAGGAGTTAGAAATCCGGCACTTTTTTTTATTACACGCACCCATCTTGGAAGAATTTTAGAATTTTAGAATTCTAGAACTCTAGAAAATTCTAAAGTTCTAG
>JAFZDU010000070.1 GCA_017561025.1 Bacteroidales bacterium
GGGTATGTATAGCGGGATATTTAACAATCCATTTATGATTTGGGGCAAGTACAAGCGCACATGGTTTAAAACTACTCTAACTGTTTCTTTTCAGTTTCACCATACCCAAATGGATGGAGCGCACGCTTCTATATTTTTAGATCGAATTCAATCAGAAATCAATAAAATAAGGATATAATTAAATGAAATACGATGCAATCGGATCGCCACTGATTTAATTTCAATAGGAAAATTTCGAAAATCTTGTCGGGGGACAAAGAATCTAACAAGAAAACATATATCAAATACAAATACATCCATCTATTTGCTAAATATCTCCAAAGATTTTTAGTTGTAGATTTTTGTGTTCCTGTGTTTTATGCCTTGAAAATGGTCAATTTTGTCCCCCGAAGTGCTCGAGGGACATAAAAGGGACAAAAAATTAAGTCCCACGAGTGTTTGGGGGACAAACGGGGGATAAAATTGATTTTTTATAAAATTCCCAGTTGAGATTTGCAATATTGCAAAATACAGATATTCAATGTATTACGACTATTTTGGTACGATATTTGAAGGAATGATATAAAAATTATTAAAGCATTGATAATAAACAATATAAATATTTGTTATTTCCCGATGCAAAACCTGCCAAATATATTATTCAAGACATCGCCGCTGCTGATCTCGCCGGTGATGCTTCCTAAATAATAAAGGACTTCCTTCAAGTCTTGGGCTACAAACTCCGTGGAGATGCCCATATCTAAACCTTCCTGGACCTTCACCAATGATTCGGCTGCTTTTATCAAGGCTTCGTAATGACGTAAGTTGGTGACTAACACCTCGTTTTCGCCTACTGTCAGGTTCCTTCCGTAGAAGGCAATGTCTTTCTTCAGTTTCTCAATATCATTGTCGTTCTTTGCAGAAATGAAGTCGTATTTGATGAGGTTTCTGATATCGTAGCAGTCTTGTCCTGTGATGCTGTATTTGTATTCGTCAAGCATATAGCCGCCGTTGTCTTCTATGTTTTTCTCGATAGAAGTTCGCAGGTTGTCTATGATATATTCTGTGTCCATCCACATCGCTTCATTATTCAAATCGACTTTGTTGAATATCAATATCAGTTTTTGTTCCAATAAGTTAACATTGTCAATGATGAAGTTCGCCGATTTGAAATATGTGCCTGCACTCTGATTTAAATCGAGGAGTCCTAATACGATGTCGGCTTCTGAAATCTTCTTGAAAGCGCGTTCAATACCAATCTTTTCGATGGTGTCGTCGGTCTCTCTGATGCCTGCTGTGTCTATGAATCTGAATGTCTTGCCTTCGATGTTCAAGGTCTCTTCAATGGTGTCGCGAGTGGTTCCTGCAATGTCGGAGACGATGGCTCTTTCTTCGCCAAGTAAGGCGTTGAGCAGCGTGCTCTTGCCGGCGTTGGTGTCGCCTACGATGGCTACTGGCGTGCCTCTTTTGATGGTGTTGCCAAGTCTAAAAGAATCAGTGAGTTTGTTGATATGTTTTGACGCTTCTTCTATTAAATTATTGAGTTTTGTGCGGTCGGCAAACTCTACGTCTTCTTCGCTGAAGTCAAGTTCTAGTTCCATCAACGAGGTGAGGTCTAACAGCTTGCTTCTCAACACTTGAAGTTCTTTCGAGAATCCGCCTTTGAGCTGGTTCATCGCCACACGGTGTTCAGCCTCGTTCTGTGATGAGATAAGGTCGGCAACTGCTTCTGCCTGAGTGAGGTCCATCTTGTTGTTGACAAACGCTCTCATGGTGTATTCGCCCGCTTCTGCCAAACGCGCACCGCTCTTAATCAGTATTTCCAAAATCTTGTTCTGGATGAAGACAGAACCGTGACAAACTATCTCAACAGAGTCTTCTCCTGTATATGAATGTGGAGCCTTGAAGAAAGTAACCATCACGTCATCAATGATTTGGTCGTTCAAATCGCTGATCTCGCCATAATACATTCTGTTTGGAATAACAGCATCTTCTGTTAATTTTTTCTTTCTTACAAATCGTGAAAGGGCAATCTTATGACTGTCGTTACCTGACATTCTGATCATTGAAACTGCTGCTGTTCCTGAAGCTGTCGCGATGGCGCAAATGGTGTCTTTACTCAAAAAACTCATGTCTTTATCTTTTAATTAAATGAAACTCAATATCTTCTGCTTTAATATTCTTTGCAATTATTCTTTTCTCCTTGTCTAAAATATAAATAGATGGAGTGGTAGTTATATCGTATTGAACTGCAATATCTTGACTTACTTTAGAATAATTTTCTTCGCTTATGTTGATATATAATATCGTAAGATTTTCATGTCTGTTCTTTATCAATCCTAAAATACGTTTTTCTCTTATACATTTCTGACAATCAGGTTTGTAGAAAAATAAGATTGTATTTTCACTATCAATTTTCGATAAGTCTATTTGATTTCCTTCATCATTGATATATGAGAAAGTAGGAGAGAGGTGTCCAATAGTGATTTTCCTTAAAATGTCGGCTCTCTTAACAATCTCATTTCTAATATTTTGCGTTAAATTGTTGATTTCCAGTTTTGAAAAATAAACGTCTGATAAGTGTATGTATATTAAATCGTTATCAAAATACTTGGAATATAAATACCATAAGATGTAATCTCTTATTTTATACAAATCCTGAGGAATGTAGTCTCTAAATCCAGCTGTTGGTTGGTTTATTAGATAATCAATTTTTTGAAGAATGACAACTGTACTTTGCTCCGACATATAATTGTTAAAATAATCGTCTAACTTATTCTTTAACAGACGAGTATTTAAGATACGAACGTCTCTTAAACTAATATGATCAAAATAATGGTCTATTATATATTGCTCAGAGTTGCTTTTATATTCTTGTGGTATAATTATTTCTTTGTTGAATTTTATATATGTTTTTAAGAATGAGTTTCTATCTTTAATTTTTATCGATTCTAGATATTTATTGTGATTCAATTTTATGGAATCAATTTTTCTTATATTGTCTGGAAAATATTCGATTTCGCTTTCTAATGCTTTGATATAAAGTTTGTTATAATTGGTTTTGTTATATATGTCGAAGTACGCCGAAGTCTCTTTGCTGCCCTTTATAATATAGGTGTCGTTTCTCATCAAATCACCAACTTTAATCGAGAATTTTTGGTCTTTGCCTATAAGTATCTCAAATATAGGCTGTTGATTGCTGTCGGCAAGAATATATATTCCTTCGGGATAGTTTGTAGCATTACAGAAAGCATGCTGTCCGGAAGAATAAATTGCAGTGTCAGCTATGACGTATGATTTGTCGCTTTTGTATTTTAAAAGATATAATGTCTGATGATAATCTTCAATTTCAACACGAATTTTTACTTGCGACATCAATACGAATGGTGCAAATGTTAATAAAAATATGAGTAAAATTCGTCTAAAAATAGAAATCATTGTTAATTATTGTTAAAAAGCGAACAAAGATACTCAGAATATTTTTTTAATCCAAAATTATTCTATACTTTTGCTACCGAAACTAAAAAAGAAACCTTTCATTATGAGAAGAAATTTAATTCTCTTATTTTTAATTATTGTATTTCAATTGTTTATAACTGATGAAATGCATTCTCAGGAGAAGCCAGAGTTAAGAGTGGCATTTTGGAACTTCGAGAATTTCTTTGATCCTTTTGTCGATACGACTCGAGCGTATAACGAGTTCACGGAGGAAGGCGGTCAGCATTGGACTCTTTCTCGATTTTATAAGAAAAGAAATAATATCTACAAAGCAATATTGGCTCTTTCTGAAGGTGAGCCTATTGCAATTCTAGGTATGTGTGAAGTTGAAAATCCATTTGTAACAACAATGCTGTTTTATGAGACTCCATTGAAAAAACATAACTATAGGGTCGTTCATTATGAGGGCGAGGATAGGAGAGGCATTGACGTGGCTCTCGCTTATTCCATTGACAAGCTGCAGCTCGTTAGCAGTGAAAATATCAAGGTGAGAAGTCCGGATAACAAAAGTTTCAGGACTAGAGATATTCTTTACGCAAAATTCTATGATAAGCATAGCGATACCCTGCATTGTTTTGTAAATCACTGGACATCTAGATACGGAGGTGAAAAGGAGACGATTTATCTTAGGGAAATGACGGCGGCTTTACTCAAGAGAAAAGTAGACTCTTTGATAATAGTCAATAAATCAATTCCTAAGATTGTGATTATGGGTGATTTCAATGATACGCCTCACGATAACAGCATATTGAATGTACTTAATGCAAAACCATCTGAAAGACTAAAGTCGGGAAGCAGCGACACTTTAATTAATCTTTTCTCGGATGACAAATCGCTGGGTTTTGAAGGTACTCTGAAACATCAGTACAGATGGCAGATTTTTGATCAGATTATCATAAGCAGTTCGTTGTATAATGATTCTGAATCATTGCATTACATAAAGAAATCTGCCACCATATTCCATGACGACTTTCTGTTTGTCGAGGATGAAACTTATGGTGGCAAAAAACTTTTCAGGACTTATATTGGCCCTAAATATCAAGGCGGATTCAGCGATCACTTACCGGTGTTTATCGATTTGGAATATTGATGTCGCATTTACCAACCCGATTTTGGATATCTTTTGCATACACTAGTGTAGCTGCAGATAGAGCATTTGTTTTCGTCAGCGGTCTGAACAAAAGGAATATCTTTGTTTAAAATCTCTTTGAAAAGGCTTTCAAAGAGAAAATTGCAAGAATCCACGAAATTATCATCGTTGAAATTGCTGCTTTTATTGATAAGCTTGAATAATACATCTCCGTTCTTCAGCAGGCCTAAAATTGCAGGCTGTATTTTGCTTATGTCAATGTTATCATTCATCATTTTATATAAGTACTTATAAATCAGTAGTTGTAACGCTTTTTCTGGTATCTTTGACAGAATGTCGATTCCTTCAGCTTTATCGGCTATTTCACCGATCTGCACATCGCTTTTATCGACGCTGCCGCTTTTATAATCGAGGATTCTTATAGTGTCGTCTTTTGTCTTGTCTATTCTGTCGGCGAAGCCGCTCAGGTAAACAGGAGTGCCATCTATATTGAATTTGTGGTATAGATTTCCTTCTAATTCAACAATGGTAAATTCATTGCCACTTTCAAGGTAATTGTTTTCATAACTAATGAAGTTGTCAATAAGTTTATGGACCATTGTATCAGTGAGATGGTTGAATCCACTGTTAGGAAGGCCATCCGGCAATTTGTTGCTAATTAATGATTCTTTGAATGCCTCTTTTAGTTTGCTGTTTACTATATGCGTGTAGCATTCTTTGGTAACGACTTCATTATTGCCGAAATTGCTATATAGAACTTCAAAAGTCTTGTGTATGATGTTTCCTATAACGTTGGATTGTATCAGTTCTTCGGCATTGTTGTCCTGTATTTTTTCTATGTATTTCAGATAAAACTGCATAGGGCATCTGAGATAACAAGAGATAGAAGTCGGCGATAATCCTTTGATATCTCCATCCTTGTTTTCCGAAGCTACCATGTTCTTTATCTTGTTAAGTATATTCTCGTTTTTGTGGACTTCTAATTTAGAGTTTTTCTTGATGTCTATTTTAGGGTTTTTGTATATGCATTCAACTATATTTACTTTATCCTTGTTGCCTTTCGTTTTTTCAGGCATTTCATGAATTATCTGACGGATGAATCTGCTTTGTTCACCAGCGCCCATGTCATCGGCTAATGTGTTGTAATATATGTTTATTTTCTTTGCATTCTGGAGTAATCGGTAGAAATGATAAGCATAGACGGCTTGCTTGTTTTTGTATATCGGCAAGTTGTATCCTATTCTTAAATCGTATGGTATCAGGCTGTTTGAGCTTTTTGACTGAGGCAGTGTTCCTTCGTTTACGCTTAAGATGTTTACAACGTTAAAATCGAGGTTTCTTGTTTCCAGGAGACCCATTATCTGCATACCTTCATTATGGCTTTCAAGTTTGATTGACATCTCGTTTGCAGACTGTTTGTAAAGAGTCTCGATAATGTCAATCTGGATCAATGAGTTGTATTCTTTTAGCAATCTTTCGATCTTGTTTACTATACGAGCTGCTATGCTGATCTGATTTTTGACGAAATTTATGTTGGTGGAAAGAGCGCCGTCGATGAATATAAGTATCTTCTTGATATTTTGGATGCAGTTTTCGAGAGTCCATTTCTCAGACAGGATTGAAATGAAGTCAGAGAGCCTGTTGTTGAAATGTTCGTTTATCTTGCTGATGGCGAAGTTATATGTAGATTGTTTTGCTAGATGATTCAGGGATTTTGTCAGTGATGACAGCTCTTCCGTATTAAATGTAACTTTAACGATTTCCGTTTCCAGCAATCGCTTGAGTTCCCAGAAGTATATTGTGTTTTCTTTCTCGTTGATATATTTTTGGAAAGAGAAAAGATGACACATGAACTGATGCAGAATTGTCTTGGAATACGGGTATCCCATTGTGACCTGAATGTTGTTGTAGTTGTCAGGGATAGAATTCAACACTGGTATCAACAGAGATTCATCGGCTAGAACAACGACTTCGTTTTGTGGTATCTTGTTTTTGTTTCTGCTTAGGTTAAGCTGCAATGCGCTGGCTTGTACCGTAGATCCAGAAACACCTATTATATTAATCTCTTTCTTCTTGCTGTTGAAATAATCGCCCACGAAATTCTGTGGTATATTTCTGTGTTTTTTAAAGAAGTTCTTTGCGAAGAATCCTGCTTCTTGTTTGTCGTCTTCAAAGTAATATTTATCCAGGTCCCATAATATTACAGCTTTTTCGTTGTTCACCAGTTTGACGATAATGTCTTCTTCTGTTGCGGTCAGCGCATTGAAACCAGCGAAAATAATTTTGTTGTTGCCAACGAGTTCATTGAGTTCCTCGTCGCTTATGTTTGCCAGTTTTCTGGTTATCATGCCATAATATCCACATTTTTTATTTGTTAATGAGTTTCTGACATTTTCATAATAGAAGTGAAGCGACTTGAAGAATTTAAGATAATTCTCTTCTACGGATGTTTTTTCCTCGTTAGGCATCCAAGTGTCCATTGTCTTGTATTCTTTGAGGTAATTGAACAGGCTGTGTGCGTCAATGTTATATTGGTCAATTTCGTCAAAGTCTTTAGCCATCTGTGAAGCCAATCCAAACAGATTGCTATATGATGACATATCGTTAGGATTCATGACTTTCAACAGCTCGAAAATGACGTCGATGTTTTCAACAAGCTGCATTTCGCTCCACATAGACATGGCTTCTTGGATTGAAAGTATTTGTGGAAGCCATATGTTGCCGCCGATCTTTCTTTCCAGCTCTTTTCTTAACATCAGAGCTGCGCGCTTGTTTGGGAAAATGATGGTTACGGAATCTTTCTCGAGCTGGTAGTTTTCAATGATATAGTCTGTTATTTTAGTGATGAAATAGTCTCTGCTCATAAGCCATAAAGAAGCCTTGTTGAGCTGTTCTTCTGTTCCTAAGTCAAACCAGTCATTTGATTTGCTGAATTCCGATCTTACGGTTCCGTGTTTTATGATTTCCTTATATAAATCGAAAACGTAGCAGGCTTTTAATTCAAAGTCCTTGAAGTGTTCTGGCTTTATTATATGCAAGCCGCTGAAGGATAATTGTTTGAAATTATCTTTGATAGGAGTGTCTCCGTCATATTCATTAGTCTCAAGATTTAATCTTCCGACAAAACGGTCATTTTCGTCAAATACCAGCTTCCTTTTATTGTTTCGATCTTGTGTTATCAGCCAAGCCGCATCGTCAGATTCCATGAATTTGTCGTAAATGTCTTGGAAGTTAATGTCGGATATGATGTCGACATTATGTATCAAAACCGCTTTGCTTTCTTTAAAATAAGGCAATGCCTTGATGATAGCTCCTCCTGTATTATAGAGACAATCTGTTTCGTCCGATATTTCTATCTCTACATTATCATATTTTTTAGAGTTGATGAAGTCTATAATCTTATCGGCAAAGTGGTGTACGTTTATTACGATATGATTGAATTTCTGAGATATAAGATTGTCTATTGCTATTTCCAGCATAGGTTTGTCGTTCACCTCGACCAATGCTTTAGGCTTGTCGGATGTCAGTTCTTTCAGTCGGGTGCCCATTCCTGCTGCGAGTATGAAGGCTGTTCTTCTTTCATTCTGTTTCATAAACATAAGTTTTATGTTGTACTATGTGGTTTAAAATCACTTTGATATTTGGATATTTCTCATGCAATGCTTCTGCTGTCTTTTGAGCGATGAATACTGAGCGATGTTGCCCTCCGGTGCATCCGAAATTGACAAACAGATTCTTGAAGTTTCTTTCTAAATAGTTGTCAACCGATAGACATATAATGCTTTGAGCAGTGTTGAAGAAATGATGTACTTCTTCTTTTTCGTTGAGATAGTCCTGCACTTCAATATCTTCTCCTGTCAGTTTTTTATATTCCTCGTAGCGTCCGGGATTTGGTAGTGCTCTGCAGTCGAAGACGAAACCGCCACCGTTGCCGCTTCTGTCTTCAGGTATGCCTCCGTTTTTATATGAGAAGCTGTTGATGACAACTGTAAGTTTCTTGTTTTCAATATGGTTATATTTAGGCAGCAGCATTTCCATCTGATTCAATACGTTTGATAATTCATTGAGTTCGAAAGGAAAATCGAGTCTGCTTCTTAATGACATAAGTTCTTTCAATGCAAAAGGAATGCTTTCGAGGAAATGCTGTTTCTTTTGTATCAAGCCTCTAAATCCATAAGCTCCAAGAACTTGTAATAGTCTTAGCAGTACAAAAGTGTTATAGTATTTGTCGAATTGTATTTCTTCTATATTATGAAATGCGCTCAGCTTGTCTTTATAATATAGTAGCAGTTCATCTTTCAGCTCATCATTAAGCTGTGCTTTTACCTGATATAAGAGAGAGACTAAGTCATATTGCAGAGGTCCTTTTCTTCCACCTTGGTAGTCGATAAAGTAAGTCTGCATATCTTTTATCATTATATTTCTCGATTGGAAGTCGCGATACATGAAGAAATCTGACGGAGCCTGCATGGCATAGTCGGCAAGGCGTTGGAAGTCATTGTTCAATCTTGTTTCGTTGAAATTGATTTCTTCGTTGACTTTCAGGAAATAATATTTGAAATAGTTGAGGTCGTCGATTATTGAATTTTTGTTGAACGATGGAGTGGGGTATGCTGCAGAATAGTCGAGCCCGTCATTGCCTTTTATCTGGAAATCGATGAGATTATCGATGGATTGTTTGTACAGGCTTATAGTGGTTTCATCGTAGATTTTGTTTTTGACACATACCTTTATATAATCGAACAGGCATGTATCGCCGAGGTCTGATTGTATATAGCAGCATTTGTCATCGCTTATCGCTATCAGTTCTGGCACAGGCAGTTTTTTTTCTTTGAAATGCTTGGTAAAGACAAAGAAGGCCTTGTTTTCCTCTACGTTAGAGTTATATGTGGCGATATATGTTTCTGTTTCAGTGAATATTCTGAAATAGACGCGAGATGATCCTGACGCCGGCAGCATCTTGATATCTATGATGTTTTCTGATAAAGTGTTATTTATCAAATTGATAATCGATTCTTTGATTGATAGTATGTTTTCCATCGGAAATATATTGTAAGACTACAAATTTACAACTTTTAATCTTGTATAAAAGGTAAAAATGATATAATTTTGCGCTATATACTTTTAAAAATAGAATATTAACTTAAAATATTGAATATTATGCATATCGATGAAAACATGGGCTTTGGCTCAAAGGCAGTACACGCAGGTGCTATCGACTGTTTAGGCAGTGCGGTGACTCCTATATTCCAGACATCAACATTCGGTTTCAGAGACGTTGACCATGGTGCACGTTGTTTCTCTGGCGAAGAAAACGGATATATTTACACACGTATCGGCAATCCGACAATCACAGAATTAGAAGACGCAGTCGCATCGTTAGAAGGCGGTTTCGGTGGTGTAGCAGTAAGCTCAGGCATGGCTGCTGTCAACACAGTATATATGGCATTCTTGTCACAAGGCAAGCACTTGGTAGCACATAATTCATTATACGGTCCTTCAAGAGGCGTTATGGAGTCAATATATCCTAAATATGGTGTTGAATCAACATTCGTTGATGCCACTGTGGTTGAGAATGTAAAGAACGCCATCAAGGAAAACACAGCTTTGATATATCTTGAAACTCCAGCCAACCCAACAATGGGAATCATGGACATCGAAGCCATCTGCAAAATCGCTCATGAACGTAATATCCCTGTTTGTGTTGACAACACATTCTGCAGTCCATACTTACAACAGCCATTGGCACTCGGGGCTGATGTGGTGTTGCATTCTGTTACAAAATTCATCAATGGTCATGCTGACATCGTTGGCGGTATTGTCGTAGCAAAAGAAAAGGAAAACTACACAAAATTACGTTCTATCATGGTCAATATGGGATTCAACATGGACCCACATCAGGCATGGTTGACACGTCGTGGCTTGAAGACATTGCCAATCCGTATGGAGAGAGCACAAGAAAACGCTATGAAAGTCGCTGAGTTCCTCGAAAATCACCCAAAAGTAGAATGGGTTCTCTATCCAGGATTGAAGTCGCACCCACAATATGAACTGGCACAACGTCAGATGAAAGGCGCTGGCTCAACTATAGCATTCAGCCTTAAAGGCGGCTTGGAAGCAGGCAAGAAGATGATGAACAACGTACATCTCGCATTGTTGGCAGTGTCATTGGGCGGAATCGAAACATTGATTCAGCATCCGGCAAGCATGACACACTCAAAGCTCAGCAAGGAAGCACGCGAAAGCGCAGGTATCACAGATGGCTTGATCCGTCTTGCTGTTGGTATTGAAAACATTGAAGATATAATCGCCGACCTTTCAAACGCACTTGATGCGGAATAAATGAAGTCGACAAGACTCAGCTTATTTGAGGTTTTAAGGTATTAAAAAATTCTGCATGTGCGATGTAATTTTATGTCGTTCATGCAGAACTTTTTTTTTATAGTTTTCTTTTCTTTACGACAAATAATTTTTATCTTTGCAGCACGAATAAAAGTATAGATAGTTCAACCCCAATCGAAATCTCGCAAGAGATGGAGAATTTAAATTTAAAGAATATGAATGCTAACGAACGTAATGAAATGGTAAAGCCAGAAGAGCTTAACATTATGCCTGAAGCTGTCCAAACTGAAGTGAAAGTGACAGATGAGAATCCTATTGAAGAGACAAAGCCAGAAGTTGTTGAAAACATTGGTGAATTGACAGATCTCGCAATGGGTGTAGATGATGAAGAAGAAAACGAAGACGCTGAAACAGAATATGATTTCTCTACACTGAATAAATTGCAGTTGATTGAAATCTTGGAAGAGACAGTGCAAGATACGGACGTTGTCAAGATAAAAGATAAAGTTGCTTCCATCAAGTTCAACTTCTTGAAGATATGTAAAGAAGAAAGAGATCAGGAGATGGAACAATTCATTTTAGACGGTGGCGACAAAGAAAACTACGAACACGTAGAAGACCCTCTTGAAGCACGTTTCAGAGCGGCCTTCAATATTTTCAGAGAAAACAAAGCCAAATACATTGACGCTCTCGAAGAACAAAAAGTCGCTAACCTCCAACAAAAAAATGCAATCCTTGAAGAACTTAAACAACTCATCAGTTCAGAGGAAACTTTGAAAAAGACATATGATGAATTCCGTGCTCTTCAAGACAAATGGAAAGAGATAGGCCAGGTTCCTGCTGCAGAAATCACAAACCTCTGGAACAACTATCACTTCCTTATCGAGAAGTTCTACGATAAAGTGAAAATCAACCGCGAATTACGTGACTTGGATCTTAAGAAGAATTTAGAAGCCAAGATTGAAATATGTGAAAAGACTGAAGAACTTCTTCTCGAAAAGTCAGTCACTAAGGCTTTCAAACTCTTACAGAAATATCACGACGAATGGAAAGAAATAGGACCAGTACCACAAGAAAAGAAAGATGAAATCTGGGAACGTTTCAAAAATACTACAGATAAAATCAACCAAGTGCGTCGCGAACACTACTCAAAGATTCAAGATGAACAACAAGCTAACTTGGATGCTAAAGTAGCTATCTGCGAAAAGATAGAAGAGCTTTTGAACGACAGCATCAACAGCATCGGTGCATGGCAAAAGAAATCTAATGAAGTCAACGAACTCTTCAAACTCTGGAAATCAGTAGGACCAGCTCAGAAAAAACAAAACGATGAAATCTGGAATCGCTTCAAGGCTTCAATGGATGCTTTCTTCAGCAATAAGAAAGAATTCTTCAGCAGACTTAAAGAACAACAGATAGACAACTATAACAGAAAACTCCAACTTTGCATTGAGGCTGAAGCATTGGCAGAAAGCAAAGAATGGAAGAAAGCTACAGACCAAATCAAGAAACTCCAAGAAGAATGGAAGAAGATAGGTCCAGTTCCAAAACGTCATTCAGATAAGATATGGAAACGCTTCCGTTCTGCATGTGACACATTCTTCACAAGCAAGTCAGAACATTTCAGCGGCGTTAAAGGCGTGGAAGAAGAAAACCTCCGACTTAAGAGAGAACTTCTCGAACGTATCAAAGCTTACGAAATCCAAAAAGAACGTTCTGCAAATATGGAAGCTATCAGAGGTTTCCAAAGAGAATGGATGGCTGTCGGCTTCGTTCCAATGAAGTATAAAGACTCATTACAAGAAGATTATCGTAACTCAATCGATGCATTGTTCGACAAGATGAAGAACAATGAAAACGAAATCTCAACAGCTGAATATCGTACAATGGTTGAAGGCTTGAAAGACAATCCAGAATCACGCGATAAGGTCAGAAGAGAACGTAATATCTTGACAAACAAGATTACTAAGTTACGCGAAGAGATTGTGGTTCTTGAAAACAACATCGGTTTCTTCACAGGCAGCAAACAGTCAGAATTGATGCGCGCTGAATATGAAAAGAAAATCAACAGAAGCAAGAACGAAATTAAAGTCTTGGAAGCTAAGTTGAAGATTTTAAACGAGCAGTAAATATTTTTTTTAAAGCTGCACTGAAATAATGTGCAGCTTTTTTTATTTTTATTGACATGGGAGCTAATACTTTTGGAATACATTTCTGCCTTACAACATTTGGTGAGTCGCATGGCGAGGCTATAGGCGGTGTCATCGATGGCTGTCCTTCTGGATTGACTATAGATTTCGATATGATTGACGAAGAATTGAGAAGGAGAAGAACAGGTACTAACTCAGCCATGTCGCAAAGAAAGGAATCTGACAAGGTTATATTCCTCTCCGGAATATTTGAGGGCAAGACTTTGGGAACACCTATCGCATTCATGGTGAGAAACGAAGACGCAAGGCCGTCGGATTATGATGATATAAAAGATATTTACCGACCATCGCATTCCGACTTTACATATCAGCAGAAATATGGTATCCGTGACCATCGTGGTGGCGGCAGAAGTTCAGCAAGAGCTTTGTTGCCTTGTGTTGTAGCAGGTTCAATAGCAAAGCAAATATTATCGTCATATAACATCAGCATAAGTTCTTATGTAACACAGATAGGCGAGGCTAGGAGTGAGGCTTTCTCTGCTGAGGAGATTATGTCTATCCTGGATGATGTCAAAAAAGAAAAAGACAGTGTTGGAGCTGTGGTTCGAGTTGAGGTTGACAATGTACCTGTCGGTGTAGGAGAACCATATTTCAGAAAATTGCAGTCTGTTCTTGCACAGGCGATGTTCAGTATCAATGCCGTTAAAGGCTTTGAATATGGAGAAGGCTTTCGTGCAGCCTCGATGAGAGGTTCCGAATGTAATGATGTGTTTGTCAATTCAGATGGTGTGATAAGAACTGCAAGCAATCATTCTGGTGGCATCCAGGGTGGTATTTCCAATGGTGAGAAGGTGTGGTTCAATGTAGCCTTCAAACCTATACCTACTATTATGCGTCCGCAGCAGACAGTAGATGTGAAAGGTGATGAGGTTGTATATGATGTTGAAGGACGTCACGATGTATGCGCGGTCCCGCGTGCTTTGCCGGTGGTGGAATCCATGACAGCTATGGCGATACTCGATTTGCTTATTCATTAAAACAATTACCCGCGAATAAAGATTAGCATCCGATTAGCGCATATTAGTGGACAGTTATTTCCCAGCACGAAACAACACGAATTCACACGAATTAAGATTAGTGTCCTAAAAATCGAATTCCAAGACTCCTTGTTGTCCGGATGTGACTTCTGGTTCGATAGTATTGTTTCCTATCATCGCCAAAAATTCTTCCTCGGTCTTTATCTCTATTCCAAGACTCTCGGCTTTCTTCCTCTTCTCAGGTCCCATCTTGTCGCCAGCGACAACAAAACTCGTCTTCTTTGAAATAGATGATACATTTTTGCCGCCGAGATCTTCAATGAGCTGTTTTATCTCATCACGACTCATGGTGGAGAAGACGCCGCTCACAACGATACTCATTCCTGATAAAACCTGGTTTTCGCTGACTTCCTTCTTCTCCTGTTCGAACTGAAGTCCTGCTTCTTTTAACTTATTGATGATAGCGATATTACGTTCATCAGCAAAGAAGTCTTTGATAGACATTGCTATCTTGCCGCCTACTTCTTCAATCTCTGTGAGTTCTTCCAGACTGGCATTGATGATGTTGTCGATAGAACCCATAGCTTTGGCAATGAGTTTCGCCGTGGTCTCACCGACATATTTAATTCCCAAGGCAAAAAGCACCCTCGCAAAAGGAACGCTCTTCGATTTCTCGATTGCCTCTATGATATTATTGGCGGTCTTCTCCTTGAAACTGACCTTACGAACGTTCTCCTGCAAGAGATTGGTCTCATCTTCAACGATTATTATCTTTTCAAGACCGTAAATATTGTCGTAAGTGAGATTATATAAATCTGAATAGTCTTTTATCAAGTTATTGTCGAAAAGCACTTCCACCTTGCCTTCGCCGAGGCTCTCGATGTTCATCGCTTTACGACTGATGAAATGCTCGATACGTCCTTTGATCTGCGGAGGACAACCGAGAGTGTTAGGACAATACCATGCTGTTTCTCCTTCTGCCTTGACGAGTTTCGTTCCGCATTCAGGACAATGTTCTATGAAAGTGATTTTCTTGCTGTCTTCCTTTCTTAACTTAAGATCCACAGCAGTGATCTTAGGGATTATCTCGCCGCCTTTCTCCACGCTGACAATATCTTCATGGTGAAGGTCGAGCTGCTCGATAAAGTCGGCGTTATGCAGTGTGGCTCTTTTTACTATGGTGCCGGCAAGCTGTACAGGCTCAAGATTAGCGACAGGAGTTATCGTTCCGTGACGTCCTACTTGAAAATCGACGCTTAACAATTTGGTGTGAGCTTCTTCTGCCTTGAATTTATATGCGATGGCCCAACGAGGCGACTTTGCAGTGAAGCCTAAAATCTCTCTCTGCTTGAAATCGTTTACTTTTATCACTATGCCGTCGATGTCGAAAGGAAGTTCTTTTCTTTTCTCATCCCAATAGTTGATGAAGTCTTCGATGTCTTCAACGTTCTTACATATCGCCATGAAGTTGGAAACGTTGAATCCCCATTGCTTGGCAGCGGCAAGACTCTCATAATGAGTGTTGAAAATCATTTTGTCGTCGTCCATCATCATGAAGTAGCAATATTGGTCGAGCTTGCGTTTTGCCACTTCTTTGGAATCCTGGAGTTTTATCGTTCCCGCAGCAGCATTTCTTGGGTTGGCGAAAGGTTGCAGACCTAGGTCTTCACGTTCGGCATTGATGCTGTTGAAACTGCTGTGCGGCATGATTACCTCGCCGCGCATCTCGAAGAAGTCTGGATAATTGCCTTTTAAGCGAAGCGGGATGCTACGAATCGTTTTGATGTTGGTTGTCACATCGTCGCCTTGTGTTCCGTCGCCACGAGTCACAGCCTTGACAAACAATCCGTTTTCGTAGGTGAGACTGATGGAGACACCATCGAATTTGAGTTCACAGACAAACTCGACATCTTCCTCGATGGTCTTCTTTATCCTTGAAATGAAGTCCTTGACTTCTTCAATGTTATATGAGTTTGACAATGACAACATCGGATAACGATGCTTCACTGTCTTGAATTCTTTTGTGAGGTCGCCGCCGACACGCTGTGTTGGAGAGTCGGGGAGGACTAATTCTGGAAACAGCTTCTCGAGTTCGATTAGCTCGTTCAAAAGCATATCGAAATCGTAGTCGCTTATGGTAGGTTGAGTTAATACGTAATAATTGTAATTGTGATTTTCAATAATCTTGCTTAACTCAGAAATTCTGGCTTTTGTTTCTTCTTTGTTCATAAATTCAACACAGCCTTAATGATTTGTTATTTCCACTCGTATGAACAGTCAACATTGTCAACATTATATACAGTCTGATAATATTCGGTGTAAGCTTCACAATCTTTTTTTGAATAAACTCCGTAAAGAATGTCGCCAGAACCATTATCGACATTTCTGCATATACATGCCTTTTCGCATGATGATGTCATTATTGCAATAACAATAGCTCCTAAAAAAAGTTTGATAATTCTCTTCATTTTTATAAAAGTTGATGTGCAAAGATAATATTTTCTTCTTGAAAATATATCAAATATCACAACGTAATTAATTTGATTTCAAGAAAAAAATAAGTATCTTCGCAATGTTTTTTTTATTTTGGAATAAATGTATAATTAATAAAATCAGTTATGAGAATTAAATCAATTATCTTACTAGTTGTCATGGCATTATGCTTCAATGTCAAGGCGCAAGAGATTGCAGATTGGTGGAATGACGTGTCTGTTTGCCAGGTTAATAAAGTCGCTCCAAGAACCAATGTGATTCCTTATCAAGATGAAAATGGCATCAATAATCTTGAGTACAGACAATCTCCTTACTATCAATGTATCAACGGAAACTGGAAATTCCATTGGGTTGAAAAACCTGCAGACAAACCTCAAGGCTTCTATGCAGTAGGTTATGATGTTTCATCATGGAATACAATTCCTGTTCCTGCAAACTGGGAACTCAACGGTTACGGCATTCCGGTCTACATCAACCAGCAAAATGAATTCCCTTCAAACCAGCCATACGCTCCAACAGAGTATAATCCTGTAGGTTGCTATGTCCACAATTTCAACGTTCCTGCCGAATGGAATGGAAGAAATGTATATATCAACTTCGGCGCTGTCAAGTCGGCCTTCTACCTCTGGATCAACGGCAAGTTCGTTGGTTATTCAGAAGATTCAAAGACACCTGCAGAATTCGATATCACTCCATATCTCAACAAAAGCGGAGAAAACACTTTGGCAGTTGAAGCATATCGTTTCTCAGACGGTTCTTACCTCGAATGTCAAGACTACTGGCGTCTCAGCGGTATCACACGCGACGTTATTTTGTATTCAAAACCAAAGACAAACGTTTACGACTTCTTCGTAAAGGCTGGTCTCGACGATAAATATGCTAAAGGTGTCTTCGAAGTTTTGATCGATGTCAACTACGGAAAGAAAGTACCTTCAAAATTAATCGTTGAAGTTGAATTGGTTAACAAAAACGAAAACGTTAAATTCGAAGTCAATAAATTATACGTTGAAGAATTTTCTAAGAAAGAACTTATCGCAAAACAAAAGTCAGAAGGTCATTCAACAATTCGTTTCAAGAAGATTTTGGATAGAGTAGAGGCATGGTCAGCAGAGAAACCTGTTCTTTATGATATGACAATCCGCTTGAAAGACAAGAAAGGCAATGTCATTGAAGTTGTCGGCTCTAAGATCGGTTTCAGAACATCAGAGATTAAAGACGGACAATTCATGGTCAACGGCAAACCTATACTTATTAAAGGTGTGAACCGTCACGAACATGACGGATTTACAGGTCAGTATGTTACACGCGCAACAATGGAGAAAGATATCCAGCTTATGCTCCAAAACAATATCAACACAATTCGTACATCACACTATCCTTGCGACATTTATTTGTATGAGTTATGCGATAAATATGGTTTGTATGTAATCGACGAAGCTAACAACGAGTCTCACGCTCAAGGTTATGGCGACGCTAGTTTGGCAAAAGACGAACGCTGGGTGGAGTCATTCAAATACAGATGTAACAATATGTTCGGCAGAGACAAGAACCATCCTTCAATCGTTATCTGGTCATTAGGCAACGAATGCGGCAATGGCGTCTGCATGTACGAATCATACGATATGATGAAGAAACTCGACAATACACGTCCTGTCATCAATGAACGTTCTATCTATGATTACAATACTGACATCATCGGACTTATGTACGCAAGTCAAGCTTATTTGGAAAAATTTGTTGAAGAAGAACTTGATTCACTCGGACGTCCTTTCATTATGGTTGAATACCTTCATGCTATGGGTAACAGCTGTGGCGGCATGCAGGACTATTGGGACGTAATCAACGCTCATAAACAATTGCAAGGCGGTTGCGTATGGGACTGGTGCGACCAAAGTCTCATCCAGGTCGATACAGCTAAACATGTCAGATGGTATGCTGCAGGCGGTGACCTCGGCGCATTGGAAGGCATCGGCAACGACGACAGCTTCTGCGTAAACGGTTTAGTAACCAGCGACAGACGTCCTCACCATCATCTCGATGAAATCAAGAAGGTTTATCAAAATATCAGCGTAACTCCTATCGATATCGAAAAAGGCGTATTTGAAATCAGAAACAATTTCTTCTTCAGAAGACTTAACGAATTCGAATGCAGCTATGTCATCTATAGTAATGAAAAGCCAAGATTACAAAGCAAGACTTTCGATTTGGACATTGCACCACAAAGTTCAAAGACAATGAACATCTCTATTCCAAAACCAAGAGTAGATGAAAAAGATGCTAATAAATTCGCTAAGGTTGAATATTTCATCGAGTTCTCTTTCAAAGAAAAGAACGGCAACGATATGAGACCTGCTGGCACTGAAATAGCATACGAAGTGTTTAATCTTAACTTAGACACACCTGCAGGCGAGTCACTCACAAACATTCCTGAAGTGAAATTTGATGACAATAAGGATAATGTCATTGTTTATAACGATGATTTCACATTCATCATCAGCAAGCAACAAGGTCTTCCAACAACATTTACTTATAAAGGCATTGAAATGTTATCAGGCCCTATCAAACCTAACTTCTGGCGCGCACCAACACTCAACGACGACGTTGACCGTAATGCTCTTACCAAATGGTTGAACGCTAACCTCAACGACTTGACAATCATTCCTAAGTCAATCAAGACTCAAAGAATCAACAAGTCAAAGGTCGCTATCGTAGTTGTGCTTGACTTCAATAACGCTTCTGGTGAAACAATTATCACAACAGAGCAGGTGTTTGAAATCAATGGTTTTGCTGACGTTATTATTTCAAATAATATCCAGACTAGCGAGGCTGTGAAGACAATGCCTAAAGTTGGTACTCAGATCCTCGTCAACAAGCAATTCGACAATGTCAAGTTCTTTGGTAAAGACACAGAAAACTATCCTGACAGAAACTCATCTGGCAAGACAAACGTATACACAAGAAGAGCATCAACATTCTTCGAATTACATGAAGAGCCACAAGATAATGGTAACCACAGCGAGACACGTTGGTTGGCTATGTCTGACTCCAAAGGAACAGGATTGTTTGTCACTAGCGACGATCTCTTCAACTTCAGCATCTATGAATATTCAGACGAAAACCTTTCTGTTGCTGAGAGAATCAACCAGATGGAAATAGCTGACTACTGGACATTCAACATCGACCATCGTCAAGCTCCTGTAGGAACTGCTACATGCGGTCCTGGCGTACTTGAGAAATATCTCGTAAACGATGACAGATATGAATATACAATCAGATTACGTCCATTCAGCACTAGAAACAACGAAAACGAAGAGAAACTGTACAAGCAAAACGTATTGGGCGATTTCAATAAAGTTGCAACTCCTGTCATAACAACAGACCTGACTCGTTTTGATAACAAAATGAACGTGACATTGACATGTGCTGACGCTAACGCAAAGATTTATTATAGTTTAGACGGAAGTGAGCCAACACAAAAATCTAAGCTGTATACAAAACCTTTCAGCATCAACACAACAACAACTATCAAGGCTAAGGCTTTTGCAACAAACAAGATGTCATCTTTTACGTTGGTTGAAACTTACGAACGTCTCATCATCAAAGGCACTGAATTCGTAGAAAAGCCAAACAAGAACTATTCAAAGAATTATGAGACAGCTCTTATGGACGCAAGAAAAGGCGTTGCTGGCAACTGGGGTGAAGACTGGCTCGGCTTCAACGGTCAAGACGCTGAATTCACTATAGAACTTTCAATGCCAACTGACATCAATAAATTGTTCATCGGCTATGGCGTACAACCTAACGACTGGGTCTTGATGCCAAAAGGCATAAAGGTTTCCGTGTCAACAGATGGCGTTACATACACGAATCCTGTCATCGCAGATTTTCCTGTCTATAACAATGCTAAAGACGTTAAACGCAGAGAAGAGGCTAAAGCTAACATCAATGTAAAAGGCGTTAAATTTATTAAGGTATACGTCGAAAGCTATAAGACTTTACCAGAATGGCATGACTATGCAGGTGAAAACGCATGGATTATGCTTGACGAGATAACAGTCAAATAAAATTATATAGTCGTTATAACAAAAAAAGCTGCCGTACTAGGCAGCTTTTTTTGTTATATGTCGGTTAATCAATAGTTGTCTCTTCTTGGTTCGAAGTAAGCTTGTGGATGTACGCATGCTGGGCAAGCTTTAGGAGCTGATTTGCCTTTGTGTACATAACCGCAGTTACGGCATTGCCATTCGATTTCTTCGTCACGCTCGAAAACTTGGCCAGCTTCAACGCGAGCGAGTAAGCGACGGTAGCGTTGTTCGTGGAAAGCTTCAACTTCTGAGATTTTTCTCCATGCTGTTGCTATTGCTGGGAAACCTTCTTCGTCAGCGATACGTGCGAATTCTGGATATAATTCAACCCATTCTTCGTTTTCGCCTTCTGCTGCAGCGCGTAAGTTTTCCATTGTGTCGCCGATGACGCCTGCTGGATAACATGCTGTGATCTCTACCATGCCGCCTTCTAAGAATTTAAAGAAACGTTCTGCGTGTTCTTTTTCTTGTTCTGCTGTTTCTTCAAATACAGCTGCTATTTGTTCGTAACCTTCTTTGCGTGCTTTTGAAGCGAAGAATTTATAACGTGAACGTGCTTGTGATTCGCCTGCAAATGATTTCAAAAGATTTTTTTCTGTTTCTGTTCCTTTTACGCTTTTCATGATTCAATGTTTTTTTTAAGGTTTGTGATTTATTTTATTTAACAAATTTTCTTTCTGATTGTTTTGTGTGCTTTGAATTTTTTTTAGAGTTCGACTTTCCAGAGTCCGTGCAAGTTGCAGTATTCATAAACTGCTGTCGCTTTTGCATCGCCGAGACTTACCTCTGCCACTGGTTCGTCGTTGAGGTTGACGCGGATGCCGCCTTTGTCTGTCTCAACGTAGATGAACGCGATGTGATGTTCTGGGAACATTGGGTGATGCACGCTGCCGACTTCTATTCTTAGACGGTTGCCTTCGAGAGCTGTCACTACTGGGATGTGTTTCTCGCCGCTTGCCTCAACAGTGTTAGGTATGAGCTCTTGCATCTTTTCGCCGCAGCATACTACTGGAACGTTTTTGTCTACTATCTTTTCTATTACATTACCACAATGATTGCATTTATAAAATTTTGTTGCCATAATATTCAAGTTTTATTTAGTTTTTATTTAGTTTTTCTCGAGAGGCTTTCTCTCTCATTTGCGATGCAAAGATATAATGGTTTTTTTGATTCCACAAACAGATATTTTCGATATTGATATCGATTTAGTCGATTGATAAAAAATAATTATCAATCTTCCTAATAATAAGCTATTTTGTTTCGGTAAAATACCAATATATGGTGAGTTTGCGTTTTCGCTTGTTGTGGTAATTTTGCATCGTCTAAAGGAGATAATGAAGATGTCCCTTTTCTTCGTTATCGTAGCATAATGACAAATGGTTTAATGTTTAATGAATTATGATTTCAAAGAAATAGGCTGCTCTTTTTTTTAGGAGTGGCCTTTTATTTTTTTTAATTACATATCAAAAAAAATCATTATAATTGCAATTGCATTGTGACGAGCAACTTTTTTTATCATATCTGTTAAACATATAGAATTTAAGTGCCTTATGTGTGAAGATAAACTCGAGTTATTGATAGATGCAGCTTTGTGTGATGGTGTTATCTCCAAAAAAGAAAGAGAGATAATTCTAGGCAAAGCTATTATGATGGGATTTACATACGAGGAATTTGAGTTGATTCTCAACACCAGGCTTATTAAAGCTCAAAGAGATGCTGCGTCAAACTCTAAATTTGGCGAATTGTTGAAATGTCCTGCCTGCGGTGCCATTGTACAAAGCTATCAGGGAAAATGTAACGAATGTGGAGTAGAGTTTGAATATATTGAAGCCAATCTTTCATCAATCAAATTATCAGAAGAACTTAAGAGGATAGATGTTAAGTTCATGGAAAAGCTGACAGACGTCTATAACGCTAAACGTATGTTTGTTGGGGCTAGCAGGAGAAGAAGAGAGATTGATAACAATAATATAGAAAAAGACAGAATGAAGGCGCAGATTATTGCTGCATTTCCACTTCCTACCACAAAGGCCGACCTCATAGAATTCATCACCATGATGAAATATAATGCTAAAAATGAGGCGTTAAGTTATATTTTAAGGGAGACATTTAGAAATAAATACAGAGAATGCGTAAGCAAGGCAAGACATCTTTTCCATAATGATAACATTATCAATAATCTGATAAAAGAATTTGAAGCATACGACAAACAAATGCATTTTTATGGATGGCAGAGGTTTGTGGAAGGTATGAAAAGATTTTTCCGAGGTGTTTCTTTGTTAGGTTGGCTGTTTATATCTTTTAACTTCACGTTTATATGTGCGATGACTTCAATAACAATAGATGAAATAAAGCGTAATCGCAATGAAGAAAGACTTGTTGCCGCACTGGTAAACGACGATTTGCCAACAGCAAAAACACTTGTGCTTAAAGGCGCTCCTATGGAATCTCTGTATCTTTATATGATGAGCAACGGACTCTATGATGAAGCATCTGAATATGTAAAACATCAGGATGATGACTACTACAAATATATGGAATCTGCTGTTACTGCATTGAGCAAAAACGGAAATAAGGAAGAGGCCCGGAAATTCATAAATAGAAAGATATCATTTTTCGACAAGAATACAGAAGGTCAATATACAACAGAAGTCGTATTAAAAAGACTGAATTCAATAGTAGACAATTATTAAGGTAAAGTTAACTATAAATCAAATATTATGGGATTATTTAAAAGTAGAGAAGGCGGGTTGATGGATGTTATCCGCTGCGATGAAAAGGAATATCTTGTGTGGAAATGGCGTCCTGAAGGACAGGGTCTTGATTCGACAAGAACAGAGAACTCCATCCGTTACGGCTCTTCCGTACGTGTTAAAGACGGAGAAGTGGCGGTGTTCTTCTATAAAAACAATGATGGAAGTCAGCAGGATTTTATAGTAGGACCTTATGACGGAACGATAAAGACTGCCAACTTGCCAATCTTGACAAGCATAATAGGTTTGGCTTATGCTCATGAAACTCCGTTCCAAGCGGAAGTGTATTTCATCAACTTGTCGGGCATAAATCAAGTTAGATTTGCAATCCCATATTTCGATGTGTTTGATCCTCGTTTCATGGATTTTGCTGTACCTATGGCAGTTAGAGGCAATATAACATTCAATATCACCGACTATAAGTCGTTTATCAAATTGCATCGTCTCATTAACTTCGAATTGGATGATTTCCAAAAGCAGATTAAAGATGCTGTAGCTAAATACATTAAAGGTATTGTTGCAAATATGCCTTCGGAATATGGAATACCAGTCATTCAGATCGAGAAAAAGATATTGGATATAAATAAAGACGTTGCAGCATATCTTAAGACACGCCTTGAAAACGATTTCGGCGTTAATTTGCAATCTCTTGACATTTCTTCAATAGAAGCAGATAAAAGCAGTGTCGGATATAGCTCTTTGATGCAGGTAACGCAGCATCAGACTTCAAGAACAATCGAAGCGCAAACAGATGTCAATATTAAAAATATTTATGATACACAAAGAATCAATGCCGAGAATATGGAAGAGACATTGAGAATACAAAGAGAAGAATCTCAGCGTGTTCAGCGTCTTCAGACTGAATCTTCATTCATCAATGCCCATGCTCTTGACAAGCAAGCTGAGGTGCTTAGTGCTGCTGCCAATAATTTAGGCGAGATGGGTTCTGTAAATTTAGGAGGCGATGGCAATGCCATGAATCCAGCGGGATTGATGATGGGAATGGCAATAGGTGGCGCTATGGGCGGTCAAATGGGTAATATGATGAATCAGATGGGACAGCAAATGACACCTCCGCCAGTACCTGGAAATAACAGCGCTTCGTATATGATTGCAGTTAACGGCCAGCAGTTTGGACCTTACAATATTCAGCAATTGCAGCAGCTTGTGCAAAATGGCCAGCTTACTGCACAGACTTACGTTTGGAAGCCTGGAATGTCAAACTGGGAGTTCGCTGCGAGTGTTCAGGAGTTGTCAGGATTGTTCAATTCAGGAATCGTACCTCCACCAATACCAGCAATGCCTTGATAATAAATAGTAATGCTATGGATAACGACAGTTTTTTTACAATAGACAGACTCGTTGAATTCGGAATGAGTTTGGCAGTCTCGCAACAGATGATTCAGATGATGAACCAATCGATGCAAAGCATGTATGTTCCAGGCACGACGATGCCAGCATCATTACCAAATATAATTTATGCTGTTATTGACGGTGAATCCGTCGGACCAATGACGGAGGCAGAAGTCATCAGGTTGATTTCAAACAAGCAGATAACAAAAGACACTTATGTCTGGAAACCAGGAATGGAGAACTGGCAGAAAATGGAATCGGCACCAGAAGTGCTGAAGTTAGTTCTATTGGCTCCGCCAATGTTTAATAAGTAAAATAAACAAACCTCAAAGTCTTAATGATTTTGAGGTTTGTTTTTATCAAAGTTGTTCTATCTCTTTCACCAAGTTGTCAATCAACTTGTTCTTTAAATCATATAGAGCATCTGAGATGTCACATTTATAATAATGTGGGTTGATGAGACGCTTTTGTGAGTCGTCGAGATGTGCAAGATTTTCTTTGTAATATGCTTGCTTTTCTTGTATTGTTCTGTCTTGGTATGTTATCTCGCCGTTCTTGACTATTTGTTGCTGCAAAGTGCGGAACTCGTATTTGCCTTCTTCGAAAGTCATCGTCTTGAATCTGTCGCGTTCGTCACGGAGAGTGATTGTCTTTCCGGCTTCTATGTCTTTTGACATATTATCGCCTCTGAGACATGTTACGTCGACTTTGAATCTTCCGTTCTGTATGATTCTATATGTGATCTGGAATCCTGGGTTGATGAGTTTTGTTGTCTCTTCTGAACGTTTCAAGACTGGCATGTCGTCGACTTGAACGAGTTTGAAGACATTTCCAAAACAAGGGTTGTGCTTGCTTGTTGCTATTGCGTCACCGACGCCGTATGAATCAACTCGACATCCTTGGCGTTCCAGTTCGGTAATCAGATATTCATCTAATGCGTTAGTTGCAAATATCTTGCAATTTTTAAGGCCAGCTTCATCGAGCATTTCTCTACATTTTACAGAAAGATATGTCAAGTCGCCGCTGTCGAGTCTGATGCCGTATCCGTAAGGATAGTTATCGTCGATGCCGTTTTCCTTGAAAGCCTTGATAGCGTTTTTGACTCCGCATCTCAAAGTGTCGTAGGTGTCTATTAATAATATGAGTACTTCAGATTTATGAGTCTTGATATAAGTGTCGAATGCAGTGAACTCGCCTTTGATGCTGCATCCAAATGATGTCACGTAGCTGTGTGCCATTGTTCCTGTTGGAGGGAACCCGAATTTTGTTCCTGATACGATGTTGGAACTGTTAGCGCATCCGCCGATGAGAGCGGCTTTTCCGCCATATATGGCAGCCCAAGGTCCATGAGCGCGTCTGCTTCCGAATTCGCTGACAGGCTTGGTTGTACTTCTTGTAACACGAGATGCTTTTGTAGCGACAGCCATCTGGTGGTTCATAATGCTGAGAAGTGGGGTCTCGAGTACCTGTCCTTCAATGATAGGAGCTTCTATTGTTATTATTGGCTGTGTTGGAAAAGCTATTTCACCTTCTCGCATGGCATAAACGTTGCCGGTAAATTTCATTTTGGCGAAATATTGACGTACTTCTTTATAATCATCGCCTGGAAGGAATTGCTCGAAGAAATCTTCGTCGCCGCAGTTAAGACCTTTTATTACTTCCAAAACTTCTGTGATTCCGCTCACGACAGCCCAGTTGTTTGTGTCTGGCGCTTTTCTATAGAAGAGGTTGAAGACAGCACGTTTGTCTTTCATTCCACTGTCGAAGAATGACTTTCCCATTGTGTATTGGTACTTGTCAGAGCAATAAGAAATATTCAAATCCATATCAATGAATGTTTTTATAAACAAAGAGACTGACTTGATTAAGCCAGTCTCGTTTTAGTTTGTGATCCGGTTGGGATTCGAACCCAAGACTGGCTAAATTTAAGGCTGACTAAAACCGTTTTTGTCTATTTGTTTGATTATCTTTAAATTAAC
>JAFZDU010000071.1 GCA_017561025.1 Bacteroidales bacterium
CAAAGACCGTCACCACTCTTCAGATAAGACTGCCTCTTAACAACGAAGTTATATCAAAAGTCATGATTATGAAACGCCATAAACCTATCGAAAAATTATTCGATGAAAAATTTTGGGGTACGCAATGACGAAGTCAGGAAAGAGGCCGTTTAACAAAAAAAAGTGAAGTGAGCCACAAAGTTTGGACAAAAAACTTTGTGGCTCACTTCACTTGTTAGACAGCCTCTTTTAAAATAGTACTATCGTATGATTATCTCCGTCGAAGTAGAATGCCATGACGTGGATTTTTCCGTTTATTTTGCACAATCCGCTAATCTCTAACTGATAGGAATTGTAAACGCTTGGAATAAGCAATGTTTTCTTCAGTTTGCCTTTCTTGTTATATATTTTCTTGAAATAGCATCCGTCTTCCAAAGATAATGTATAAAGGTTCTTTGAATCTATTTCCACATCCAAGACATAATTTTTGAAGTCGTCCTGGAACTGTAGAAAATATTCCTCTGTTCCTATCAGGCTGCTGTCAATTTCGAAATCGCTTAACGAAACGTCAAATACTTTTGTTTTATAGAGAGGTTCTTTCAGATTCTCATAGTCATAAACCAAGACCTCTCCTGAGTTGCCGTCAGATACAGCAATAATATTTCCGAATGTCGATATCCTCGGATATACGTAAATCCAACCAACGTTTAAATCCATATTGATTTGTCCGAGCTGACCTATACTTCCGACAACAGCGTTTTCTTTCTCATCATATATTGAAAATAAAAGAGGATTGTCATACGATTTTTTCTCGAAACTCATGCTTGAAGGAACACGGTCTTTTAATGTTATAAAGAAATACTTTTCTAATTCAGATGAATAATGAAAATTCTCATGGGAAATGAATTGAGTAAGATCGTTGTTAAATTCCAAAGGCATTAATTTTCTATCTTTATCATCATTCAAATTTTGAGAAATGATAGCTGCTTTGTTGTAATATGCAATTGAACGTTTTGATTCATCCTCATAAAATAAATTAGGAAGTGAAACTGAAAACAATATGGTTTCTGTGTCTTTCATCGTGGAAGTAAGACACATGGCAATGATATAACCTCTTTTTAAATCTTCTATATAGTATTTTTCGTCAATATCATTGGATATATATGCAGTTTCCTCTGTTTCATTTGGTTTGTATTTTCCTGTAAAACTCATGTTTTCATATTTCTCATCAAAAGAATAAAGATAAATTGCATTATCCAATTCGTCGGCAAATGATAAATATCCATTACTGATGTCCGGAAAATCAACATTTGAAATAAATGTATCTTCATCTAATGGAATAATAATTTTTCTGAATATTTCAGCCTTTTTGAAAGATTCGTTTTCGCACTCAGATGTTGAATGGTTAAAATTTATTTTCTCACTCCAAACCTCACCGTAGAAAGGCATAGGCTCGGTGTGATTTACGAAAGCATTGATGAAATCTGGACTTATTTTATTCCAATCACCACCTGTGAGAAGACGACCTGATTTTAGGTCAATTTTCATTAGAAGAGGAACACGAGGATCTTCAGTGCTGAATGCTAAAAAAGATTTATATGATTTATCGGTATCGTAAATAACTTCATCAAAGAAGAACTTGTTTTCTACGTATTTTTTTGCTGCATCTTCATTTTGAAAAGAGGCTATCAGAACCATTGGATTATTAGGGTTTTTACAATAAAGCATTTCTTGGACAATTGGCATTACACCATCCATGCGAGGAGCAAACATTAAAGGGCAAAGAAAAACATACAATGTGTCGTTTGGATTTGAAATTTCAGAGAAGTAATCTCTCAATAAATCTTCAGTTCCTTCTATTTGTGCTATTTTATGATATCCTTCATTAGCGGTTTTGTTCAAATCCATTTGGGCGGATAATTTTAATGATAAGATCAAAATCAAAAACGTAATAATAATATTCTTGTTCATAATAATAAAATTTACGATGGATTTTAGAATAAGTGAATTTTAAAATAAATAACGGCCATAATCTAACTTTTGCCTCCTACTTTCGCTTCGGAGGCGTTCTCAAATGAATTTGTTTTGCGTTTTCATAGCTTTGTAATTTTTTGACAAAAATAAGACAATGAAAATGCATTTGTCAATAGAGATACAAGTTTTTGTAAGATGTAAAATCTTATTCTATTGCAAATCAATCATGTTTAAAAAAGTAGATACAAGTTTTTTCTATAGCTTATACTGTAATTCTCTTATGGCAAGAAGTAGAGGCTCTAAATCATGCTTTATAATACTGAATATTTCTTCAGCATCAATGTCGAAATAATGATGTGCAATGATATCTCGAACACCCATTATTTCGCTCCATGGAATGGATTTGTTTTGGGATAATATTTGCTTGTTTGTTACTTTATCAAATCCCTTTATACTTTCTCCAATTGCGATTAATAGCATACAGGCGGCATCTAATTTTTCCATGCCGGATGAGGAAGTAAGAAAGTCGTTTACGTGATTTATGTCTTTGGTTCGTTCTTTTAATCTTTCAATTGCATTTTCAATTTGTTTCAGAATGTTGACTGCTAATTCATTCCGTGAGTATTTCGATTCCATCCCTTTCAATCTCTCTCTTTAAAGTTTCATTCATGTTTTTGTGTTCTCTTACAATGTCAACATTACAAGCAAGAAGTTCTTCTAAGAAATGTTTCAGACGAATACGAAGTAACATGTTGGGTTTCATGACAACACATACGTCAATATCGCTGCTGTTAGTTTGTTCTTCTCTTGCAACAGAACCAAACAATTTCATAGAAGTGACGCCAAATTGTGATTTTATGACATCCGAAAATGACTTGATTGTCGATATATATTCACTTCTTGATTTCATGTCTCTATTATAACAATACAAAAATAAAAAAGTTTTTGGAAACCAATACAATTTTCAATTTTCAATTTTCAATTTCCCAACAATGTCTCCTTTTTCTTCGATATTTAATTTCTTTCTGATGGAGGTTCTTGCCTTGTTGACGGTGTTGACACTCTGTCCTAAAACTACCGCCGATTCCTGTGCGGTAAAAGGTGTGAAAGCAAGGATGCAAACTTTATATTCTGTGTCTGTGAGGTTTGGATATTTCGTCTTTATCTCTTTTGCGAGGCCGGGGTGTTCTTCGTTGAAGATGTTTAATATCGCATCGAAAGATGTTTCTGACATGCCTTCAATCTTTCCTTTTATCATCTTGTAGCGTGTTTCGGAATTGGATTTGTTGTTTTCCATCATGGTCATGCTATAGACCAACATATATTTCCAATAGAGATTTTTCTGTAAGGTCGCAACAATATCTTTCATCCTCAATTTGGTCTCATTGACCTCGTGAGTCAATGCGTCAATGTCGCCTTTGTTGTTGGAGATATGAAATTCCTGTTCCGAGACTTTCTGCTCATATTCTTGCAGCAGCTCATTAAGTCTGAGGTTATCTTCTTCATATCTCAACAATTCATTCTTTAGTTCCAATTCTATTTTCTTTTTCTTCAATCGTCTGTAAATATATGCTATAATCATAACGCTCATAATTAATAGAATGAAAGTCATGATGTTTATCAGACGCTGCTTTTTCAACAGTCTGCCATTATATTCATTTTCAATCTTCTCGTAATCATATTTCTTCTGAATTTCCAAGACATTCTGGTTCATACGCTCATGTAACATTTCCATATCCATCTCTGCAAACTCTTTATAATGATGATAAGCTTTCTCGTAATTTTCTTCTGATAAGGCTCTTTTTGATAAGAATGAATTGATGGCAATTTTTATGGTCTTGTCTTCAATATTGTCATATTCTTTTTTTAACAAATCTTCGTAATATGAGCAAGAATCGTTTTCGTTCATATAATGGAACAGATATGCGAGATTGAGATGATAACGCGGAATTTCCTTTTCTTCCTTGTTGTAATTCAAAGAAAGTCTGATATATTTGAGGGCTTCTTCGTAATTGCCTGTTTCCTGATACAATGCTCCGATGTTTTGATAAGCGACGGAAATCACGTTGGTGTCGCCGGATTGTTCCGCATAATAGACGGCGTCTTTGAAATATTGAATCGATTTGTCGGTGCTGTCGATAATGAAGTATGCTCTTCCAATTCCGGCATTGGTATAAGAAAGCATCATGGGATTGTCTTTTGTGGTTTCAGCCGACTGACGCAGCATCTCTATTGCCTCATCGAACGACCATTGTTCCAAAAGCAACATTCCCATATATTGCTGAGCGAGACCGAGTAGGGCAGTGTCGCCTTCTGATTTCGCGGCATCGAGAGCCTGTTTGTATGTTGACATGGCGAGGTCGGTCTCGGCGTTTTTTTCATATTCACATGCCAAATCGAAAAGCTCTTTAGCTGAATGAATCTTATTGCAACTAAAAAACAATAAATTTGATAATATTAATATGAGAAGAACTCTCTTCATTAAAACCTCCATGCATTCATTTATGATTTAAAAGACGCTTCAATGAGTTTTTGTTTTTAAGGTAACATTGAAACGTCTCTACTAACATACCCTAACTCCTCATTCCTCATTCCTAATTAAATCTCAATCCATTCCCAGTCGGCTTCAAGAATGTTTCTTCGTGAGCTGCATTTGTCGTCTTTGCAGATGAGACTTATGTTTTTCTTGTAGAATGTTATTCTGTATGTTCCTTCAACGCCCTTGCATTCGTTTCCGTCGCTGCTGAAGACGATGAGGTTGTTCTCTATTCTGTAGTCTCCAGTGATAGGTTTTGATGCGTCAACGCCGAAGAAGTCGATGCGGTAACCGTAGTCGTCGATTGTGAGGGAAGCGCCTTGTTCGCTGCTGAGCCAGCATCCGCTAATTTTGTTTTCTTCCTTGAATGTCTTTTTGATGTCGATGGCTTCGTCGGTCTTTGGAGTTTCTTTCACCTCTTCGGATTTGTCGCTGCTAGCTTTTGGTGCAGCTTCTTCTTTTTTGCTTGCAGAAACATCTTCTGATTTTGTTGTTTTGACCGGCTCTTTCTCTTCAGGAACTTTTGTGTTTTCATGTTTTACAACTTCAACGTTTTCTTTTATTTTGGCTGTGCTGCCTTTGAAATTGCTTATTATCATGAATATGGCCGTTGTCATGACGGCGAGAAATAATATAATCAGCATTATTTTAGGGAAAATGCCTATGTTGTTTTTCTTGTTATTTTTCTTGGGTTTAGAGCCTTTTTTAGCTTGTGGAGTTTTCTTTCCTTTCTTAGTTGTTGCCATATAAAAAATTTTGATTGCAAGTTTAACAAAAAAAATAAAATGAAAGGATAAATTAATTAACTTTGCAACCAAAATAATCAAGCATGCAAGAATCAATATTAATTTTAGATTTTGGCTCACAGGTAACTCAGCTTATCGGACGTCGTCTTCGTGAGATGAATGTCTATTGTGAGATCCATCCTTATAATAAAATACCAGAGTTGACACCTGACATTAAAGGTGTTATCTTGAGTGGTAGTCCATTCTCTGTACGCGATGCTAAAGCTCCATTCGTTGATTTGTCTAACATAAAGGGTAAGTTGCCTCTCTTGGGCATTTGCTACGGTTCACAATTCATGGCATATCATTTCGGTGGTGATGTCAATGGTTCAATCGCAAGAGAATACGGACGCGCATCTCTCACAGTCGTTGATGAATCATGTCCTTTGTTCGAAGGCGTAAGCAAGGTCAATCAAGTATGGATGTCACATGGTGACACTATCGCTGCATTGCCAACAAACGCTCGCGTCATAGCAAGTACAGAAGACGTAGTCAACGCTGCATATAGAATCGAAGGTGAAGAGACATACGCAGTACAGTTCCACCCAGAAGTATCACACTCAGTGGAAGGCACTAAGATGATAGAAAACTTCGCTAAACGTATCTGCGGTTGCAAAGGCGACTGGACTCCAAGTTCATTCGTTGACAATATCGTTGAAGAACTCAAACAACAACTCGGCGACGACAAAGTTATCTTAGGTCTCTCAGGCGGTGTCGACAGCACAGTGGCTGCTGTATTGTTGAACAAGGCAATCGGTTCTAACTTACACTGTATCTTCGTCGACAACGGTCTCCTCAGAAAGAACGAGTTTGAAGATGTTCTCGAATCATACAAAGACTTAGGTCTTAACGTTATCGGCGTTAACGCTGGCGAACTCTTCTTGAGCAAACTTAAAGATGTCACAGATCCAGAATTGAAACGTAAGGCTATCGGCGCAACATTCATCGAAGTTTTCGAAGCAGAAGCTAAGAAAATCAAAGGCGCTGAATGGCTCGCACAAGGTACTATCTACCCTGACGTTATCGAAAGCGCTGGCATCGAAGGTGCAACATGCAAAATCAAATCACACCACAACGTTGGCGGTCTCCCTGAAAAGATGAATCTCAAGATCGTTGAACCATTACGCGCTTTGTTCAAAGACGAAGTACGCCGTGTTGGTCGCGCTTTAGGCATCAAGAAAGAACTCATCGGCCGTCATCCTTTCCCAGGACCAAGTTTGGCAATCCGCCTCTTAGGTGCTGTTACAGAAGATAAATTACGTATCCTCCGCGATGCTGACGAAGTATTCATCTCATCATTGAGAAACTGGAAATGCGAATTGCCACACGCTTCATTCCCAAATGAAATGGCTGACAACTTGTACGATAGCATCTGGCAAGCTGGCGCAATCCTCCTTCCATGCAAGAGCGTAGGCGTTATGGGCGACGAACGTAGCTATGAATATACAATAGCATTGCGCGCTGTTATCTCAGTCGACGGCATGTCGGCAGACTGGGTACATCTTCCATACGAATTCTTGGCAAAAGTATCAAACGATATCATCAATAAAGTCAGAGGTGTCAACAGAGTATGCTACGACATCAGCTCTAAGCCACCAGCGACAATTGAATGGGAATAATCAATGCATAATGCATAATACATAATTTGAGACGTGTCAGCGTGATTATATGTTGATGCGTCTTGAATTTTGATAATTGAGATAATAAGACAAATTAATAATAACCATCAACTGGTCTGTCGACCGTTGACAAAAAATCATTAGAGAAAAAAATTATGAAGACAATGAATTGGAAGAAAGAAGCTCTTGCGTACTTCTATCTTATCTTTGGTAGTTTGGTGTTCGCTGTTGGCGACATCTTATTCGTTAACCCTTACATCTTGGCTCCAGGTGGAACTTACGGTCTCTCAAACGTGTTGAACACCGTATGGCCTTGGAAAGTGTCTCTTTATGCTATCTGCATGGATATTCCATTGTTGATTATCGGTACTTGGATCCTCGGTCCTAAATTCGGTCTCAAGACTATCATCTCAACATTCTTGATTTTCGGTTTCACTTATCTTATCGAAACATTCATAGGTTACAACCCAATCATCCATAATGGTTTGTTTGAAAATGTTGCTAACCCAAGCCCAGAATGGTTGCTCGTCCCTCATAGCGAAACTACATACTTCATCCCAGATTACTTCCTCAATACATTGGTTTCTGGTGGTATCTATGGTTTGGCTATCGGTCTCATCTTCAAGTCAGGCGCAACATCAGGCGGTAGTGACATCATCTCAATGATCCTCCATAAATATACCAAGATATCTCTCGGTACATTGGTCATGATCGTTGACTCAATCATCACTCTCACAACATTAATCGCTGAACCACAATTACGTCTCCCAGTTTATTCAATCTTGGTTATCTTCATAGAAGGTAAGATCATCGACCTCGTAGTTGACGGATTCAATGACAACAAAACAGCATTCATCGTTACAGACAAAGCTGAAGAAGTCCGTCATTTCATTGTTAAGGACCTTAACCGTGGCGGTACATGTTTGTTCGGAAAAGGTTTGTACAAAGGTGTTGACCGTATGATGATTTATGTAACATTGACACGTCCAGAACTCGTTAAGTTGCAAACAGCATTGAAAGACATTGATCCAGATGCATTCTTTAATGTTGTTTCAAGTGCAGAAATCATGGGTAAGGGCTTTAAGTCATTTACAGAATAAAAACATTAACATATAAAGGCATAGAGACGTCACTTCATAGTGGCGTCTTTATTTTTTGTATGGAAATCATCGCTTTGAAATTTTCTTTATATTTGCAACAATGAGTTTGGTTTCGCTAGCATAAAGAATCACGACTTATTGTTTTCTGATTTATAATAAATTACATATATATGAGAAACTTCAAGACACTCTTTTCTTCATTGATGATATGTTTGATGGCATTGCTCTATGCTCCGGAAATCATGGCGCAGCAGGAAATGAAATCACAGATAGTCACGGAATATAATGGAAAACAATACTATATTCATACAGTACAGAAGAAGCAGGCACTAAGAGAAATAGCCGAGCTTTATGATGTTACAATAGCTGAGATATTGTTCGAAAACAAGGAAATAAAGAACAATCCTAAGCCGGGTTCAATAATCAGAATACCTTATAAAGAAGTGTTCATCGAGGAGGTTCTTGAAGAGGAAGATTATGTCGTCGAGAACGACAGCCTCGCCTTTATCCCAGAATTCGTGCCTAAGACATTCGATTCAGAAAGATTATATAAGGTGGCATTGCTGATGCCTCTATATCTCGAACAGGTCGACAATAAGTTTCTCAATGAGGAAATATCAAACAAACAGCTTCTTGCAAAGCCTTTCTCATATATTCATTTCTATGAGGGATTTATGATAGCTGTGGATTCTATGGTCAGCAGCCTCAATATGAAAATAGACCTTAAGGTTTATGACATCGACCAGGATACAAATAAAATAGCCAACGTTCTCCGCGACTCAACGCTTCTCGACATGGATATGATAGTGGGACCATTCCATTTGAAGCCTTTTGAAAGAGTCATGGAATTTGTGGCAGACCACGATGTTATGATTGTTAATCCTATGACGAATAGAGAAGACTTGCTGGTTGGCAATAAGAATATGGTGAAGGTAAAGCCTTCATATTCATATCAGATGCAGTGGCTGGAACGTCTTATTCAGGATAGATATACTGATAATAACATCTTTATTTTGGCAATGGATTCCTCATGTATGGACTATGCGTTCATGATTGAAGATATAGCTTTGAGGAATATAGATGAATTCTCTTATGTCCCTAACCGTAAAATCAAGAGGATAATAAAGAAACGTCATGATACCTTGAAAAACGAAGAGATAGAATTTGATTCCACTAGTTATATGTCTGATAATGTCGTATTCAATGTGGCAATGATAAATGAGTTGCCAGACGATACCACCAAGTTGAAAAATCAGGTCGTTGTATATAATTATTCTATAGACAGTCTTAATAAGGTGAAGAATGTGGCTTCTTCATTCCGTAAGAACCTGTTTGTAGCTTATGGCGACAGCAAGGTGTATGCTACAGAAATCGTCAATAAATTGAACATACTTTCGAAAGACTGCCCAGTAAGTCTGATAGCTCTGCCTGACTGGTCAAAGTTCGACAGGCTGTTTAACGAGAATCTCATGAAGTTGAGCACTGTCATATATGATGACGACTATATTGATTATGATAGTTATGCTGTAGGAAAATTTATTTGCAAGTTCAGAGAAAACTATGGAACGGAGCCTAAGGATATGGCATATCATGGATTCAATATAGGATGGTATTTCCTTAATGCTCTTATGAATTACGGCGATAATGTAATGGATGGCATAGCTACATATAGAATACCTTTGTTGAATACAAAGTATTATTTTGATAGAAAGAATGCCAACGATGGATATGAAAACACATTCTGGAATCAGTATCAATACAAAAATTATGAAAAAGTGCTTTTGCCATATGAATAGGATATTCTCATGTTTGCTGCTGATGTTTGTGTTGGCATCATGTGGCGATGACCGTGAAAAAGATGTTGTCAAGTCGTATTATGAAAACGGCAATGTCAAATCAGAGCTGAGATATAAGGACGGACATATGAACGGAGAATGTGTTTGGTATTATCCAAACGGCAAGCCTCAGATGACTATAAACTATCACATGGATACTCTTCAAGGAGAGTCGTTACGTTGGTATGAAAACGGTTTTATGCAGTCGAAATGTTACTATAAGGACAATGAATACGATAGTATTTTCGAGTCATATAATGTCACCGGCGATTTGCTTAAAAGGGAATATTATAAAGAAGGTATACGTCATGGAGCGGTGACACAGTGGTATGATAGCGGGAAATTGTTTCTTGAAGGGTGCTATAAAGAGGGCATGTTCGATGGAAGATGGATCATTTATTATGAAAACGGCAGTGTGGGATCGACAGCTACATATAATATGGGTAGTGGAGTCCAAATAGGATATTCACCAGATGGATTTATGATGACAAAAATCCATTATAAAGATAATGAGAAAGATGGGGAAGAATTACGATATAACAGACAAGGAGAAGTGATGGAAATTCTCATCTGGAAGGAAGGCGAATTTGTGAAAAAAATAGACAAAAAACAGTGATTTTTTTGAAGAAAAAATATTTGTTAAATATTTGGCAATTATTAATTAAAAAGCTTACCTTTGCGGGGTAATTATTTAAAGGAATTAATTTTATTATTTAACCCAATAAAAAATAAAAGTAATGAACGTACAAACCATTATGACAAACTTGGAAGCTAAGCATCCAGGTGAAAAAGAGTATTTACAAGCAGTTCGCGAAGTTTTAGAATCAGTAGAACATGTTTACAACCAACATCCAGAATTCGAAAAAGCAAAGATCGTTGAACGTTTAGTTGAACCAGATCGCATTTTCACATTCAGAGTTGTTTGGGTTGACGATCAAGGTGAAGTTCAAACAAACATCGGTTACCGTGTACAATATAACGCAGCTCTCGGTGCATACAAAGGCGGTCTTCGTTTCCACCCAGCTGTTAACGTTTCAATGTTGAAGTTCTTAGGCTTCGAACAAATTTTCAAAAACGCTTTGACAAACCTTCCACTCGGTGGTGGTAAAGGTGGCGCTGACTTCGATCCAACAGGAAAATCAGACGCTGAAATCATGCGTTTCTGCCACGCTTTCATGTATGAATTATGGAGAAACATCGGTGCTGACTTAGATTCACCAGCTGGTGACGTTGGCGTTGGTGGCCGCGAAATCGGTTACTTATACGGTATGTACAAGAAATTAGCTCGCGAACACAGCACAGGCGCATTGACAGGTAAATCATACGGCTGGGGTGGTTCTTTGATCCGTCCAGAAGCTACAGGTTTCGGTGCTATGTACTATGTTAACCGCATGGTTAAACAAGTTGGCGACACAATGGAAGGCAAGAGAATCGCTTTGTCAGGCTTCGGTAACGTAGCATGGGGCGCTGCAACAAAAGCTATCGAACTCGGTGCTAAAGTCGTTGCTATCTCAGGTCCAGACGGCGTTTGCGAAATCCCAGAAGGTATCACAATGGAAATGGTTAACTATATGCTCGAAATGCGTGCTTCAAACCGCAACAAAGTTCAAGATATGGCTGACAAATTCCCAGGCAAAGCTATCTTCACTCCTGGTAAGAAAGCTTGGAGCGTAAAATGTGACATCGCATGTCCTTGCGCATTCCAAAACGAAATGAACGAAGACGACGCTAAAGAATTACTCGCTAACGGCGTAAAATATGTAGCTGAAGTTTCTAACATGGGCTGCCAACCAGGCGCTATCTCAACAATCCAAAAATCAGGCACTCCATTCGCTCCTGGTAAAGCTGTTAACGCTGGTGGCGTTGCTACATCAGGTCTCGAAATCTGCCAAAACGCTGCTCACATCAGCTGGACTGCAGAAGAAGTTGACGCTAAGTTACAAAAGATCATGAACGACATCTATGACCTCTGCATCGAATACGGTAAACAAGAAGATGGTACAATCGACTACGTTAAAGGTGCAAACATCGCTGGCTTCATGAGAGTTGCTAAAGCTATGTTAGCTCAAGGTATCGTTTGATGAAATTTAGAATTCTAGAACTATAGAATTTTAGAAATATAAAACGTGAAAACCTCAGGACCTCAAAGTTCTGAGGTTTTTTATTTATCTCTCTCTCCGATATCCTTATCCGCCTATTGTCTGTCGTCACTCCGTGACTTTTTTAAATCTCAGAATCTCAGAACTAGTGTAAAGTTGAGAGTGTAGAGTATAAAATTTAAGGTTCTGAGTTCAAAAAATCAGGAAATTTCTCCATTTCTCCATCACTAAAAAACTTGTAGTCTCTTAGTCTCTTAGTCTTGTAGTCTTGTTGACTTTTCTTATCTTTGCATATTAAATTTTCGAACTATGGATTTCCTTTACCCTAATATGCTTTATGCCTTATTCGCTCTGATAATTCCTATTATAATACATCTTTTTAACTTCAGACGACATAAGACGGTTTATTTCAGCAATACTTCCATACTCAAGACGATAGAGCAGGAGAATAAGAAGACCAAGAAACTGAAAGATATAATTGTTTTGATAACGAGAATGTTGTTCATCGCAGCTCTCGTTGTCGCTTTCGCTTATCCTTACAAAAAGAATAATAACGCCATAAATAATAATGTCGATAATCTCATAGCGGTTTATATCGACAACTCAATGAGCATGCAGTCGTTTTCTTCAGAAAAGACGCTCTTCGACGATGCTCGTTCTTCGGCGGTTAAACTTGTTGAGAACCTTAACCAAGCGCAGAAATTCGTGCTTCTCTCTAACGATAGAAATCCTGTAAACGAATATCCTATGAATAAAGACGAGATGCTGATTCGTCTTAATGAGATGCAGAGCGAATCGGCTCCGGCTACATTCGAGAATGTTTATAACAGTCTGCAATTCATCAAAAAGAAAAATAATTTCAAGTCGGCGAGTCTTTTCGTCTATTCTGATTTTCAAAAGAATATGATGAAAGTCGATGAGTTGAAAAACGATACTACAATACAAATCGTCGTCTTTCCTCTGAAATCTGATTTTCAAAATAACATATACATCGACTCGGTATGGATTCAGTCGCCTGTGTTGCAGAAGAATCTTACCAACGAGATAAACGCTCGTATCGTCAATGAAACTCCTAACGATATTAAAGGACTTCCTGTTAATTTTTCTTTAGATGGCAATGTCGTTGCTTATACTACTGTCGATGTCGTCGCAAACTCGCATTCCGATGTCAATATGCAATTCGTTATTGAAAACGACGGTGACAAAAAGGCGAAGGTCGCAATCCAAGATTCTCCTATCACCTTCGATGACGAATATAATCTCGTGTTGAAAGTGCGACCTTCGATAAACGTGGTTGAAATTAAGGACAACGGACAAAGTTCATATTTAGAATTGCTCTTTGGTGGTGACGCTCTCGTCAATTATCAGGCAATGAGTCCTTATAACATAGACCAGAATGTCGTCAATAACGCTCAGATGATTGTGCTTGACGCTGACGCTGATGTCAACGCCACTTTGCAGCAGTCGCTGCTCGATTTCGCGGCGCAGGGCGGCAGTCTTGTCGTTTTCAATAATGAAGAAACAGACAACTCTTTGTTATACGACAAACTCGGAATCGCACCTAAGTCGTTGGATGATAATGTTTCAAAAATAGAATACGTTGCGCGTAAGAATTCCTTCTTCGATGATGTCTTCGTTAAGTTTCCTGAAAACGCGGCATTGCCTGAGGTGCGCAAGCACATACGTTTTGACATAAGAAATAACAACGTGCTTAACATCGCTTCTTTGCAGAACGGCGATCCTTTCATTATGATGAGTCGCGTGGAGAAGGGCAGGGCGTTCGTGTTTACAGTGCCTCTCAGCGACGAATGGTCCGACTTCGCAAGTCATGCTCTTTATGTGTCTATGATGTATAAAATGGCTCTCGTGGGTGGCGGAATGTCGGATTTGTCGTATACTTTAGGAAGAGACAAATATCATAATATCAACGAGATGACGTTGCTTGTCGATGACAAAGTCGGTGTGAGAAGTGAGAACGGATTGTATGAAACATATCCTCTTGTCGAGAATCGTGGCAAGTTGAATTATCTTTATTTCTTCGAAGATTTGCCAGAAGCAGGATTTTATGGCATTTATAAAAATGATGAATATGTCTCGACGATGGCGTGGAACGATAACCGCATAGAATCGGAGATGTCGTTTTGTGGAAAAGACGATATTTCAAAGACTTTCAAGGAGAAGGAACTGAATCTTCTGGCGACAGTAGACTATGACGAGATCAACTCTGAAAACATGATGGAAGTGGTGATGAGAGACAGCGCGATGTGGAAGATGTTCATCATTACAGCATTAATATTATTGTTGATAGAAATTTTAGTTTTACGTTTCTGGAAGTCGTGATTTTTTTTAATTTTGTAGGATAAAGAGAGTGAGATTATGGAAGACAATAAAGAAAAAGATTTTGAAGAACAAAATGTTCATGAGGAAGAATCAGGTGTTCGCGTTCAACAAGGCGACGGTTTTAGAGTGATACCTCTTAAAGGCTTGATTGATAACTGGTTTATCGATTACGCCTCTAGCGTTATTCTCGACAGAGCTGTGCCTGAAATCAACGACGGATTGAAGCCTGTGCAACGTCGTATCTTGCATTCTATGAAAGAACTGGAAGACGGTCGTTACAACAAGGTCGCTAATATCGTTGGTAATACGATGAAATATCACCCTCACGGTGACGCTTCTATCGGCGACGCTCTTGTCAATCTCGGACAGAAAGACCTGCTCATCGACACTCAAGGTAACTGGGGTAACGTGCTCACTGGCGACCCAGCTGCTGCTCCTCGTTATATCGAGGCTCGTCTCTCAAAATTCGCTTTGGATGTCGTCTATAACCCAAAGACCACAGAATGGAAATTCTCTTACGACGGACGTAACAAAGAACCTGTTACGCTTCCTGTCAAGTTCCCTCTCTTGCTAGCTCAAGGCGCTATCGGTATCGCCGTTGGTCTCAAGGTGGAGATTCTGCCTCATAACTTCATCGAACTCATCGATGCTTCAATAGCATATCTCCGTGATGAACCATTCGAACTCTATCCTGACTTCAGAACCGGCGGCATGATCGACGTGCGCTCCTATAACGACGGCGCTCGTGGCAGTAAGGTGCAGGTAAGAGCAAAGATATCTCAACTCGACAAGAAGACATTGGTCATCACTGAAATTCCTTACGGAACAACAACAGGCACATTGATCGACTCTATCACCAAAGCGGGCGAGAAAGGTCAGATCAAGATTCGCCGCGTCGATGACAACACCTCTCGTAATGCAGAGATAGTGATACATCTCGCTCCTGGAGTGTCTCCAGACCAGACTATCGACGCTCTTTACGCTTTCACTCAATGTCAGATGTCGCTTAACAGCTTGTGTACATGCGTTATCCGTAACGAACATCCTGAGTTCACAACAATATCCGCCATCCTCAAGGAAAGCACCGACAGAACTCTCGACCTTCTCAGCTGGGAGTTGAAGATAAAACTCGACGAACTCGAAAGAGACTGGCATTATATTTCTCTCGAAAAGATATTCTTCGAGAAACGTATATATAAGATCCTGGAAAAAGATTCAGATTCATGGGATGACCAGATAACTGAAATCGAAAGAGCATTCGACCCATATCGTCAGTTGCTCAAGACAGAGATAACACGCGACGACGTGCTCCGTCTCTGCGAGAAACCTGTTAGAAAGATCTCAAAATTCGATATCAAGAAGGCTGAAGAACAAATACTCGATATTGAAAATCAAATAGAAAAAGTAAAATACGACCTCGATCATATCGTCGACTATACCATCAATTTCTATAATGAAATCAAGAGAAAACATGGTAAAGGTCACGAACGTAGAACAGAGATACGTAACTTCGACAACATCTCTGCTGTCGCTGTCGCTGCTAACAACGAGAAACTTTATGTCAACAAAGAAGAGAGTTTCATCTGTACCTCTGCAGGTCTTAAGAAAGAACAGAACAAAGACGCATATACTTTCGTGTCAGACTGTTCCGACTTGGACGATATCATCGTATTCCGCGAAAACGGTACATTCATGGTCACTAAGCTGCAAGCAAAATGCTTCGTAGGACCTGAGAAGATCATCCATGCTGATGTCTTCCATAAGAACGACGACAGAACAGTATATAATATGGTGTATCGTTCAGGCAAGGCAGGAGCGCCTTATTATGTGAAGAGATTCTCTGTCAAGGGTATCACTCACGACAAAGACTACGACCTCACTAAAGGCGAACCAGGTTCAAAGGTGGTTTACTTCTCCGCTAACCCTAACGGCGAGGCAGAAGTGATCAAGGTGATGTTGCGTCCGCAGCCTAAACTGAAGAAAACTTCCTTCGAATATAACTTCGCCGACCTCGCAATAAAAGGTCGTGCAAGTCAAGGTAATAGACTTACAATACATCCTATCAACAAAATCGTCAAACGCGATGAAGGCGTATCGACATTGGCAGCTCGCGAGATTTGGTACGACGATACAGTGAAACGTCTCAACGCTGATAAACGCGGCACATTGATAGGTGAGTTCTCTGGCGACGATAAGATTCTTCAAATATTCTCAAACGGCGAGTTCCGTCTCACTGGTTACGACCTCTCGACGCACTTCGACGACGACATGACTCAAATCATGAAGTATGACCCAAGTCTGATTTATTCTGTTATTTACATCGAAGGCGAGACAAAACTCATGTATATCAAACGTTTTGATATAGACGAGGAGACACCGCTCAACAGAAGAATATCATTCATCGGTGAACATAGCGACGCTCAGTTCCTGATAATGAATATGGACAAACTTCCACGTCTGTTGCTTTCATTCAACGATAGTCCTTCTGGAAAACAATATGAAGACGAAGAAGTCAACGTGGCGGAATATATCGGCGTGAAGAGCTATAAGGCAAAAGGAAAACGCCTCTCAACACACGATGTTGCTACTTACACCTTCCTCGAACCTTTTGAACCAGAAGAGGAAGAAGTGGTTGAAGAAGAAAATGTTGAGGAAGTAGAAGAAACAGCAGAAGAAATGGAAAATGCTGAAGCAAAAGACTCTTCTAACGAATCAGACGAGAACTTCTTCTCAGAAGACGATGGTGTTCAACTGACATTATTTGAATGATTATGAAGATAAGGACGTTTCTGATAATATCGGTGATATGTCTGTTGTTTGCGTCATGTTCGACGCCGATGAGTTTTGCATACGATTTTGTCAGGAAGTCCAATGGCGCGGAAGTGGCGTTTTATGTTCCATATCAGCTTGATAAGATAAATGTAAGGAAAGATTGTCAAGGATCTTTCCTTGATTCTATTGATCCGAAAGATATTAACGATACTATCAACGCACGCACAAAAATCGTCAATAAGATTGATGACGAGGTGTTTTTCAATGTCATGATTTCATCTTTTGAAAACACCTTGAAAGATTATAATCTGAAACTTTCATATTGGGAAAACAAGAACACAAAACCCGATTCTCTTCATTGGGTTGTTGACTTGTCGCATATCGAGGTGATTGAGTTTATAGAATATATCTTGGCAAATTGCGGATACGACAGCTATGAATTCTTTCCATCAACTTCTGTCAATGTTGATTCATGGTTTGAATTGATTAACAATGACAAACCTACAGGCGCATTGCTTTATACAGAACAGAGTTATGTGGAGTATGTAGAAGATTGTGGATATTATATGGATTCTCTTAATAATGTCATTGCCACTGCAGATATCCAACGACTTACGATAGACGGTTTTTATGACTTCGCAGTGATGTTAGGAAAACTCTATGCCGGATATTCATTCGATTATTTCATGAACGAATATGTCAGGAGAGAGATGATGAGAAGAGGCAAGGAATATTCCGAAGAAAAATATATGCGTTACGACCCTTACGAATCATATATCTATCACACAAGAAGAGACAAACTGATTAAGATAGAAGAGTAGTTTATGATTATGAGAAAAATTGTTGTATTCATATATGCTTTTTTGTTTGCTTTGCAGTCATCGCTTTTTAGTAAGGAAAACGATGTAATGAGTTATCTTGCAGAATACGATTCTTTATTTCAGGCAGTTGAGAATGATTTAAGAAAAAATAAAAATATTCAAGATGCATCAGACTTGCTAGAAGAATCATTGATGTTTTATGATAGTATATCTGAAATTTTTGATGAGAAGAATCAAAATTTAAGTATCGAATCTATATCTGACAATTTCTATTATAAATGGGCTAGAGCTAATTTTTATATGGCAAAAGCGCTCATTGGTAAAGGTGAAGTTCTAAACGCCAGTAAACATTATTTTAAGGCGTTGGAAATCATGAATCAATATTACAAAGAAAGCGAAATGGATATTGATGAACGTATGTTGTTGAATAATATATATATAGGTTTGGGCGTGATGTATAGAAGTCAGACTCATATAAGGGTTAGTATAGATTTTCTTCAGGAAGCATTGAAACAAGCTGAAATAATAGGCAATGATAATGTTTTATCTCAAAACCTGAAAATGTTGGGAATGTCATACATGTTTGTTGATATGGATTCGTCTTTGTATTATTTTGATGAATGTGTAAAGGCTTGTCCTTCTAATTATTTGAATAAGATTGATATTGATAAAGTTGTTGCCAATCTTCTATATGATAAAGGTGAGACGGATAGTGCATACGCTATTATGCGTCGTAATCTCAAGATAATAGAACATGATGAAGTGAGGGAATCATATTATTGTAATTATGGTGATATGCTGTATAATGACCAAAAATATGACTCTGCTATTTATTATTTGGAAAAATCCTTTGAAAGTAATAATCAATTTATAAAATTGTATTCTTCTGCGACATTGACTTCTATTTATGATTCTTTGGGTAATGAGGAGAAAAGTAACTTTTATAATTCATTCGTTTCAAAATTGGCTTATGATAGAGTTGATACAGAAATTGATAGAATGGAGTTATATGATGTTTATAAATCATATAGTGATAAGCAAAAGTCAATTAAAAAATCAAAAGATAAGAAGATAATCAAATTGATAGTGCTTTTGGTTATAGTTGTTGTCATTGCGGTTGTTATAATTACAAAACATAGATTTAAGAGAAAAAATAGTGAATTCCACAGCATTTTGGATGATAAGGAAAAAGAAATAAGAGATGCCAAGTTCAGATATTCCATTGTTGAAGGAAAGGTAAAGAAACAAAATACAGAATTGCAGAAGCAGAAAGATATTATAAAGGAGCAGGAAAAGGAAATATCAGAGATTAAAGACAAATTGGAAAAGGGAAAAGTTGAAACTTATAACCTTGAACTTTTTTATAAGTCGGAAATTTGTACAAAAATTTTAAGAAATATATATGGCAATCCTTTGTCGCAAGAGGATTTTATGATGTTGCTTAAGACGGCTAATCAGTATTTGGATAACGTCATAAACGAAGTGTCAGAAAAATATCCAAAGTTGAAAAACGAAGACTTGTGTTATCTATGCCTTACAATTTTAAATCTTAAAGACAAGCAGATTTCGTCTTTGTTTGGCGTGACATATAGCACTATCAATGCCAGAAGAAAGAAAATATGTAGCGTTTTGGATATTGCAAACGAAGAATTGGATAAATTTATATTAAAGAAAATATTATAATAAATTTATTGTCAATTAGATATTTGTTTTTATCTGAAATTTTTCGATTTATTTTATTTGATATATATAATGCTCTTTTCTAAATTTGCGTATTAAAATTAAAAATACACATTATGAAAAGAGTTTTGTTTTTTGTTTTGGCATTGTTGTATGTAAATTATGTGGAGTCTCAAGAATGGGAATATCTTAAAAAATATAGTTCTTCTGACAAAACCAAATTTTCATTTTTGGATGCGGTGGAATTATCTGACGGTGATATTTGCGTTGCTTCATACGAATATCTTTATAGAAGCGGAATGGGTGATTTCTATTCGAGTCATCCTGCAGTCATGAAAATATCAGCAGATGGAAATTACATCTGTCAGAATAATTTCTTTAAAGAAGGTTTTATGACACAATCTGCTCCTTTTCTTTTTGAAGATGAAAACGGACATCTCCACGCCTTGACCACGTATAGCCCTGATCACGATTTTACCTGCATAAATTATTTCCAGAATTTAGATAATCCTCCATCTGATGCGATTATAGCGTTGTATGAGTTAGATGATGAATTGAATGTCACTGAATCTCATGAACATATTTTCCCTATAGACACTTATGAATCTGGGACTGCACAATGGGAATATATGCCGAATGAATATAGTGGTCATATATTTTTGTTTTCAGCTTTTGAAGATGATGGAAATATTGTTGGTGCGTATTTTAAAACTGTTAGTTTAGACAGTAATAATCCTAGAGGTGCAGATTCTTTGTTCTTTTTCAAAATGAGTTTTGATGGAGAAATATTGAATAAGAAAGGATATGATGCAGGGAGTAATGGTAATGCAGTTTATGAGTTCTCATATAGAAGAAATCAAATAGTTAAAACGGATTCTCTTTATATTGTGTATAATCGAGGAGTCCAAACGGAAGGTGGCACAGGTCACGGAGAAGTCTTGTATTATGACAAGGATTTCAATCATGTGGCGACAAGATTTATAAAGCATCCTGGATATAATAATGAATATCTGGATCCGCATCCTCTAGATAATATTTCGGTTGTAAGAACAAACAGAAATACGACACTTCTGGCGACGACGGCTGAGTCAGTGAAAAATCCTAATGGTTATCTGTATGAAGATAGCAGATTGTACGAATTTGATGATGACTTGAATAATTCATCAGATTTTCTGCCAATATGTAATTATATAGAAAGAGGTGCTCCTGAAACGAGAGATACTCAACCGATTCTTAGAGCGGTTGATATCGCTGATGATAATTCCATCTATTATGCCTACCATATGAATTTGGGTGACTACGATAATCAGGATTCATGGCTTATGATTGAACGTCTTGATATGAATATGGATACGGTATTGACGATGTATTATGATGTTCTTGATGAAGTTGATTATATTCATACACATATCCTGTCAATTAAAAGCACGAAAGATGGTGGTCTTATGCTTGTAGGCTACGCCAATGACTTGTGTTCTGATATACGCTGGTTGGTACTTACAAAATTCAATTCATATCTAAACATAGAAGAAGCACACGCTCATAATCTTCATCTTGCCGTCGCTTATCCAAATCCAGGAGGTGATGTCTTGAATATAAGAACTGGTTTGAGAAATGCCGTTTTAACTGTTTATGATTTACAAGGAAGAAAAATCCATGAAGAAGAAATAACTGACGATGTCACTTCGGTAGATGCTTCTAAATGGCAAAGTGGAACCTATATTTGGAAATTAGGAATTAGGAATGAGGAATTAGGAATGAAGGAAGTGGAGAGTGGAAAGTGGGTTAAGTGAAGAATTTTAGAATTCTAGAATTCTAGAACTCTAGAAATTTCTAAAGTTCTAAAATTCTAGAGTTCTGAGATTCTAAAAAAGGCGGTCTTTGGACTGCCTTTTTTTATGGCACGCAAAGGCGCAAAGTGTCGCAAAGTAGTTCTCTGCGTTGCTCTGCGTCTTTGCGAGTAGGGAAAGTCGCAAAGTCTGTCGTTCCTTCGGGACCATTTAAATTGAAAGTTTCTCGCAAAGGTACAAAGTATCGCAAAGTAATTCTCTGCGTTGCTCTGCGTCTTTGCGAGTAGGGGGACACTTCGACAGGCTCAGTGACCTTGCTCAAAGCCCACGGCTCAGTGCTAGCAGCCTTTCTGCGTTAGGGATTGGAGCGGCATCCTTTGCGAACGGAGCGATAGCGGAGAGAGCAAAGATAGAGCGGAAAGCCCGACGGCGGAGCTGTAAGCGGAGACGGAACGCCCAAGAAAATGACTAATGGCAAAAGACTAATGACTAAAGTTTAAGGTTTAAGGTTCAGAGTTCAACGGCTCTTAGTTCAATGGTTCAATGGTTTTTCTGAATCTCTTAAATTCCTAGTTTCTCTTATTACTCAATTCTTTGATCTTGGCTTTCATCTCTGATGCCTTGACGTCATAGACTTTTCCTGCTTTGATGATTCTGATGCTTCCTGTTTCTTCCGAGACGACGAGAGCGATGCAGTCGCTGTTTTCTGTTATGCCGATGCCAGCTCTGTGACGAAGTCCGTAACTGCCAGGAAGATGTGTGTTCTGTGTGATAGGGAGGATGCAGCGCGCTGCCATTATCTTGTTGTTCGCAATGACCATGGCGCCGTCGTGTAACGGACTGTTCTTGAAAAAGATATTCTCTATCAATGGCTTGCTGATGATGGCATCGATGGTGACGCCAGTCTCTATGATTTCGTTCAAATTGTTTTCTTGCGTAAGCAGAATCAGTGCTCCTACTTTGTCTTGCGACATTGAAGCGCACGCGTCGCATATTGAGTTTAAATCTGTGCTGTCTTCTTCTTTATATCGTAATCCTAATCCAGCGATGAGATTCTTGAAAGAATCGGCGATCTTGGTGTTGCCTATGCCGAGAAGGAAACGTCTTACTTCAGGCTGGAAGATGATAATCAACGCGATGAAACCGACGTTGACGAACGCTCCTAATATATAACTGAGCAACTCCATGTGAAGTGCTGTAACGATCTTCAGTCCTAAAATAATGGAGACAATGCCAAAGAAAATCTTGATGGCGGTGGTGCCTTTTACGAGATAATATAATCCGTAAAACAATAAGCCAACCAGCAAGACATCAAGTATGTCCCAAACACGAATCTGTATAAAAGCATTAACAAAAAGCTCAGTCATAATGTATAATAAATTTTTCCAAAGATATAAAAAAGTCAACAGACAACAGACAACAGACAACAGATTTTTTTCAATTCCTCAGTTCCTCAATTCCTCAGTTCCTCAATTCCTCAGTTCCTCAACAAGTTTCACTGCCTCCACTGCTTCCTTAACATCGTGTACTCTCAAGATGTCGGCGCCTTTTATTAATGCTATGGTGTTGAGGACAGTAGTGCCGTTGAGCGCTTCCTTTGATGTAGTGTTCAATGTTTTATAAATCATCGATTTGCGTGAAATGCCAATCAATACAGGAAGATTGGCGATTCTGTATTTGTTAATATTATTTAACAGTTCGAAGTTACATTTCATGCTTTTATTAAACCCGATTCCTGGGTCTAAAATGATTTGCTGTTCGCCGTATTTTGACAAGAATTCGATTTGCTTTTCAAAGAATGACTTGACAATCTCGCAAGGGTTTTCTTTAATCAAGTTGGTGTGCAGCGATTCAATGCTGCCGCCGCAGTGCATCATAATATAAGGTATGCTGTTTTCTCCTATGAAAGGCAGCATCTCATCGTCGAAGATGCCTCCGGAAATGTCGTTGATGATGTCGGCGCCGTTTTCTAAAGCATTCTTTGCCACGTCTTTACGGAAGGTGTCGATTGACACTATCGCTTCAGGAAATCTTTTGCGTATCTCGATGAGATAGGGGATGAGACGAGAGTTTTCTTCTTCCACAGAGATTATCTCAGAACCTGGACGAGAGGAGAACGCTCCAATGTCGATGATGTCGGCTCCGTCCGTTAACATCTTTTCACAATGTCTTAAAACGTCGTCGGTGTTGTTATGAGAACCGCCGTCATAAAAAGAATCAGGCGTGAGATTTAAAATACCCATCACAAGCGGACGATCCCATGAAAAAAAATGCTCTCCAATCTTCAGTTTCATAGCAAAAAATGTTTAATTTTACATTCTTAAAATATTGATTGTTTTATCGATAATAGTAAAACAAAATTCTTTACAAAAATATAAAAATAATAAGATGAAAGATACACAAAATCAATTTAAAAAGGTCGTTGAACAATGTACTGAGATTTTCACTAAAAAGATGATGGACTACGGCGTAGCATGGCGCATAATGAGAACCACATCAGTCACCGACCAGATATTCATCAAAGCTAACAGAATCAGAAGTCTTCAGACAAAAGCAGAACGTCTCGTCAACGAAGGAATAGAACCAGAATTTATCGGTATCATCAACTATTCTGCTATGGCAATCATTCAGTTGCGTCTCGGCGTTGTCGATAAACCTGACCTCGAACCACAAAAGGCAGCGGAACTTTATTCTGGCGTTCTCCAGGAAGCTTTTGATCTTATGCAATGCAAAAACCACGATTATGACGAAGCATGGAGAAGCATGCGCGTCAGTTCTATGACAGATCTTATTTTGATGAAACTTTTGAGAATAAAAGAGATAGAAGATCATGATGGAAAGACGATAATTTCTGAAGGATTGGACGCTAACTATTTCGATATCATCAATTATGCTGTATTCTGTATGATTTTATTATCTGAACAAGCTGAGAAATAATATGAAGAAAGACTATACGAAATCCGGATTCTTTTCATTCGCGATTACTATTTGGGCGTTGATATGCGCCGTGGCAGTCGGATTTTTCCCGGGTTTTTCATGGATTATGTTGGCTGCAATTATATTCCCTATACTTGCAGCATTGTTGTTTAACAGTCTTTACAACAGATCTGGGTTGGCGTTGTGCCGTGTCTTGATAGGAGCGCTCTTCATCTTCAGCAGCTTCACCAAAGGTGTAGACCCTCTTGGTACCCAATATAAAATGCTTGACTATTTCATAGTATATGATATACAATGGCTCAATGACTTAGCGCTGCCTCTCGCCATAACGATGATAATGGCAGAGTTTATCGTGGGTATTTGTCTGATGCTGAATCTCTTGCCGCGCCTCGCTACGCTCGGCGCTACCTTGCTCATGTTGTTCTTTACAATAACGACTTACTTCGACGCACGTCTTAACCTCGTCCCCGACTGCGGTTGCTTCGGAACAGCGATAAAGATGAGTAACTGGCAGACTTTCTTTAAGAATCTTATTATACTCTCAATACTTATTCCTCTCGTTTTTAATAATAAAACACTTGTAAATAAAAGAGTTACAATCTTAGGACAGACTCTCTTTACATTTATCTTCATGGGTGTGTTTATAAGTTTTGAAATCTATAACGTGCGTCATCTTCCAGTCATCGACTTTATGGAATGGAAGGTGGGCAAGGATATGAAACCTGTGGAAGATGCTGCTCCAGCAGAGATTTTCCTGACATTCAAGAATATGGAGACAGGCGAGACTGAAGAATTCCTTTCGCCTAATTATCCATGGAACGATTCCATCTGGATGTCGCAATGGGAGTTCGTCTCTCAGAGACAAGTGGGTGGTACTCAGTCGCTTGGTTTTTCTATTTTGGATGAAGACGGCGATGACTTCACTGATATCCTTTTTGACACAGAGAAACTCTTTGTTTTTGTTGCTCCATATCTCGAAGAATTGACAGCAGAGAATATCGATGAATGTCAACGTGTTTATGACTTCGCTAACGAGAACGGATTCAATTATTTGTGGATTACTTCTGCTGATCCAGAATATGTTTATGAGATGCAAGATGAATATTATATGTTCGATGAAGTCTATTATGGTGACGAACTAGAACTGAAGTCGATGGTGCGATCAAATCCAGGTCTTATGCTGATGAATAACGGAATAATTCTGGATAAATGGAGTAAGATAGATTTCCCTTATGCAGAGGAAATAAATACACTTGTGGAGACGTATCATATTGCACCATAAAAAATAAACAATACGCAATTGATGCGTCTTGATAATTAGGAATTGTTGAACGAAGTCTGTTGACTTAAAAAGAATTATGACCTCATATATCATCAGGAAAATATTGTATGGTTTGGCAGTGCTCTGGGGTGTCGTGACTCTGGTGTTCTTCCTTTTTAATATTGTTCCTGGTGATCCTGTTAGAATGATGCTCGGTCAACGTGCTGACGAGTCTGATGTTCAAGCGATAAGGGAAGAACTAGGATTGAACCAAAGCGTCTTTAAGCAATACACCGATTATCTTAATGATTTGTCACCGATTTCATTTTATGATAATAAAGATGACAAAAATAAATACGATCAATTCAAGTTGTATTGTGTTCTTGTGAATGTCGCTGACGTTGATGTCGTTTTAAAGACTCCATATTTAAGATATTCATATCAAAGCAAGAGGTCGGTTGGAACGATATTGTCGGAAGCATTTCCTAACACCTTGATATTGGCAGCAGTGGCTATTGCTTTCGCCTTGATATTGGGAGTATTCATAGGTGTGTTGGCGGCTGTCGTCAACACTGATTTTGTTAATAAACTTACATTGTTCATTACCACAATAGGTATGTCGTTGCCGTCGTTTTTCGCTGCTATATTGGTTGCTTGGTTGTTTGGATATGTGTGGGAGTCATTCACTGGATTAAGCATGACAGGTAGTCTTTACTCAGTTGATGATTATGGCAATGGCGCATATCTGGATTTGAAGAATCTTATTCTTCCGGCATTGACTTTAGGTCTGAGACCATTGGCGGTTGTTGTAGAACTGACGCGTACTTCGTTATTAGAAGCATTGTCGATGGATTATATCAGGACTGCGCGTGCCAAGGGTTTGAAACAATGGAGAGTCGTTACTGTTCATGCATTAAGAAACGCCATGACACCTGTTGTTACCGCCATTTCGGGTTGGTTCGCCTCTTTGTTGGCAGGAGCGGTCTTTGTGGAATATGTATTCGACTGGAAAGGAATAGGCGTCATCATCGTCAATGCTCTCGACACATTCGACTTTCCTGTTATTATGGGAGCGGTCCTCCTGATAGGATTCATGCTGATAATAATCAACATTATCGTTGATATCATTTACGGAATCTTAGATCCAAGAGTGAGGGTATATTGATTTTGATCAATACGTTAAATGTAGTTTCAGACCAACTGCTTCTGAAATCATTATGAAAGTGGAAAGTTGCATGTCTGTTTCGCCCCTTTCTAATAATGCGACATATTCACGTTTCTTGCCGATTTTGTCAGCAAGCTGTTGCTGGGTTATTCCAGCTGCCTTTCGAGCGTTTTTTAGTATTTCGGCATAATACCAGGCACGTGATTTCGCGTCGAACTCTTCTCTTGCAGTTGAATTTTTTGTGCCATATTTTTTTTCTAATAAATCTTCCACAGTAGGAAGTTTTTTTAATTTTTCATTGTCTATAATCGTTTTCATGTCAAAGAGTTTAGTATTCGTTGTGCTTTGTGTATTTCTTTTTTATAATCTTTTGTTGATTTTTTTATAAAACCATTCAGAAGAATAACTTCATTACTCTCTATTAAACTTTCATGATCTATAGTAAACAATATTATCCTATATTCGTTTTCAATATAAAATCTTAATTCGTATAAGTTTGTATTTTTTAACTTTTTAGCTAGTTTTGAATTGATAATCTTTATTTCAGAAATTATATTCAAAGCATAATCTAGTTTGTTTTGAACTTTATTAGATAATGAATTATAAAACAAATCAAATTCCATACTTCTGTAAATGGTTCTCATTTTTGCAAAGGTAATAAATTTATTACAATAATTAATGTTAATGAGAAGAAAATATTTAAAACTTTTGTAATATTTAGTTCTCATTGTAAAAATAGTAACTAATTCATTATGATATGGTTAAAATAAATTAAGAAATGAAATTAATATAGTTAAAAATTATTTGCAAAATATCATGGAATTACCCCGAAACCATTAATTTTTTTGTTTGATAATCTCAATATTTTCCGATTTTTTTCATAAATTTGCAACATAAAATGTTAAGGGGAATCCTTGATGTAATGATGAAAATAATCATAAAACATCCTTGATTTCGTCTGTGAAAAAGAAGATTTTTAACTACTAAAAAATTATTGAATATGAGAAGAAAAATAGTTGCAGGAAACTGGAAGATGAACCTCGATTTTCAAGAAGCTCAAGACCTTATAGAAAACATTGCTAACCTCTGTGAAGATAAACAACCTGATTGCGATATAGTTATTTGCCCTCCATTCCCTTATTTGGAAATGACAACAGACATGGCTGACGAAACACAGTTATTCTATGTTGGCGCTCAAAACGTAAATGAAAACGAATCAGGTGCTTACACAGGCGAAGTGTCTGCTAAGATGCTCGATTCTCTCGGAACAAACTTCTGCATTGTAGGTCATAGCGAAAGAAGAAAATATTTCAACGAAGATAACGCTATGCTTGCTACTAAGATAACAAAACTCCTCCAATATCAGATTGTTCCTATCTACTGCGTTGGTGAAGTCCTTGAAGAAAGAGAAAACAACACTCACTTCGACGTTATCAAACAACAAGTAGAAGAAGGTCTTTTCCATCTCGATGTAGCTGAAATGGAAAACATCGTAATCGCTTATGAACCAGTATGGGCTATCGGCACAGGCAAGACTGCTACTCCAGCACAAGCTCAAGAAGTTCATAAATTCATCCGTACTCTCATCGCTGAGAAATACGGTGAAGAAATCGCTGCTCAATTACGTATCCTCTACGGTGGCAGCTGCAACGCTAAAAACGCTGCTGACTTGTTCGCTCAAGAAGATATCGACGGCGGCTTGATCGGAGGCGCTTCTCTTAAAGCAGAAGATTTCGTAAGTATCGCAGTTCAAGCATCTAAATAATCTACTATGAATTATTACGCTTGTTCGTTTACCAATCCGGAAAACGAAAACTTAAAAGATATGTTCATGGAACTGCTCGGATCAATAGGATTCGACAGTTTCATGGATACCGACGAGGGTTTCGAGGCTTACTGCCAAGAACCAGCTCTCGATGAAAATGAACTCAACGACATTATGCAGATGGAACAATTTGTTAATGTCAGACTCTTGAAAAAGGAACTTATCCCGGATCAAGACTGGAACGCTACATGGGAGGCTTCTTACGAACCTGTCATTATCAACGAGTTCTGTAGAATTAGAGCGCCTTTCCATAAGGTGGAAGGTTCTTATAAATATGATCTCATCATCGAACCTAAAATGTCGTTCGGCACAGCTCATCATGAAACAACATCTCAGATTATAGAACTTATGTTACAGTCAGATTTCTCTGGACTTAACCTCCTCGATATGGGCTCTGGAACAGGTGTGCTCGCAATATTGGCGAAAAAACTCGGTTCCGCTACAACTGTGGCGATAGATAATGATGAATGGGCTTACAGAAACGCTCTCGATAACATTCGTCTTAACGACGAAAATGACATCATCGTGGAACTCGGTGATGCTAACTCTTTAAACGATAGACAATTCGATATAATTCTCGCTAATATCAACAGAAATATTCTCCTAAGAGATATGAAAGAATACGTCAAGTGTCTTGTTGATGGCGGTAAGATTTTCTTTAGCGGTTTCTATGAAGAGGACCTCGTCCTTATCGCTAAAGAAGCGGAACGTCTTGGTTTGAAATATTCTAATCATGTAACAAAAAATAATTGGGCAGCAGCTGTCTTTGTAAAATAATATGTGGTTACCTATATTAATAGTGATCTTGACAGCATATCTGTTGGGTTCTATCCCAAGTTCGGTGTGGATTGGCAAGATATTTTACGGAATAGATGTAAGAGAACATGGCTCTGGCAACGCTGGAACAACAAACACAATAAGAATATTAGGCTATAAAGCAGGAATACCTGTATTCATTATCGATGCATTAAAAGGATGGTTTGCAGTATTCATGGCAAAAATAGTCTTCGGCTATTTCCCAATGTTAGTGATGCCTGAATATATGACTTTTGTGGCAGCAGTAGCTGTCGTTTTTGGACATATATTCCCTGTTTTTGCAGGATTTAGAGGAGGTAAGGGCGTTGCCACTTTATTAGGCGTCGGCTTCGGTCTTATACCATTACCTGCGTTGATAGCCTTGGGTATATTTATTCTAGTATTGTTGTGTTTCGGCTATGTATCACTCGCAAGTATTACAGCATCAGTAACATTGCCTTTCGTGACATATTTCTTCGTGATGCCGGATAATTTTATTCTATTGTTGCTTACAATAGCCGTGGCAATCTTCGTTCCAATAACACATCGTCAGAATATCAAGCGATTGATGAATGGAACCGAGAACAAGTTTTTGAAGAAAAAATAGTTGAAAAAAAATCTAAAATTTATGATTTTCATAAATGCTATTTTTTGTAATTTTACAAACTGATAAATACAAGAATTATGAAATTTATACTTTCAAGTTTAAAATTATTAAAAGCTGTACAGTCGCTTAGTGGAGTTATAAACTCAAATAATACATTGCCAATATTAGACGATTTCTTGTTTAATATTTCTGAAAATGAATTGAAAATCACTGCTTCCGATTTGGAAACTACAATGGTGGTAACAATTCAGCCTGATTTGGTAGAAGGTGCCGGTGAAGTAACTATTCCTGCACGTCTGCTTATTGATATCTTGAAAAACTTCCCTGATATTCCTGTGTCTTTCAATATTGACGAAACAACATTGGCTATTGAAATAACGACAGGTGAAGGCCGTTATAAGATGGCTGGCCATAAGAGCGATGAATTCCCACAAGTGCCAATGCTGGATGATGCTGCAAAATGGGAAATTCCTGCCGATGTCCTCGCATGCGGTTTTGAGAAGACGGTATTCGCAACAGGCAATGATGAAATTCGTCCAGTGATGACAGGCGTCTTCATGGAAATGACAAATAATGGACTTAACTTTGTAGCAACAGATGCTCATAAACTTGTACGCTACAGAAGATTGGATATCAAGTCAGAAACATTAGCATCATTTATTATTCCTAAGAAACCTATCAATCAGCTGAAAAACTCATTGTCAGGCAAAGCAGACGAGACTGTCGTCGTTGAATTTAACAAGACAAACGCTTCTTTCACAATGTCTGGTTTCAAATTGGTATGCCGTCTCATCGATGGAAGATATCCTAACTATGAAGCTGTTATACCTCAGACAAATCCAAATAAATTGACTATCGACCGTCAGTTGTTGTTATCAGCAATTCGCCGTGTAGCTATCTTCTCAAGTAAGGCAACTCATCAGATTCGTTTTAAAATCGCTGGACAAGTGCTTACATTGACAGCTGAAGATTTGGATTACTATAACGAAGCAAAAGAAAGACTTTCATGTAACTATGAAGGTAATGATATGGAAATCGGTTTTAACTCACGTTTCTTCCAAGAAATGCTCGGCAACCTCAGCCAACAGGAAATATTGTTGGAAATGTCAGCACCTAATAGAGCTGGTATCATCACCCCAGTCGATAATCAAAATGCAGATGAAGACATCTTGATGCTCTTAATGCCAGTGATGTTAAATTAAGATTACAAGACAACAAGACAACAAGAAAGGACGCGTTAAAACGTCCTTTTTTTATACCTATATATAAATGAAAAAGTCGCTCATTTTTTTTCTGAACGACTTTATTTATTTAAACATCTAAACTTCTGAAGTTCTGAGATTCTGAGATTCAAATCTTAGGTCCTGCTTCAACTAATGCTTTGCCAGCTTCGTTGTGAGTGAATTTCTCGAAATTCTTTATGAAACGTCTTGCCAAGTCTTCTGCTTTTTTGTTCCATTCTTCTGCAGTTGCGTATGTGTCGCGTGGATCCAAAATATTAGGATTTACATCGTGCAATGCAACAGGAACTTTGAAATCGAAAAATGGAATGTTTTTAGTCTCAGCTTTTTCAATGGAACCGTCTAAGATGGCGTCGATGATAGCTCTTGTGTCTTTGATAGAGATACGTTTGCCAGTACCGTTCCATCCTGTATTTACCAAATATGCAGTAGCTCCATTTTTCTCCATCTTCTTGACTAATTCCTCAGCGTATTTAGTTGGATGTAATGAAAGGAATGCTTCACCGAAACATGCAGAGAAAGTAGGTGTAGGCTCGGTGATGCCACGTTCTGTTCCTGCTAACTTAGCTGTGAAACCTGACAAGAAATAGTATTTCATTTGTTCTGGCGTCAGTATGGAAACAGGAGGCAATACTCCAAATGCGTCTGCTGATAAGAATATAACCTTCTTTGCAGCAGGAGCTTTAGAAACAGGTTTGACGATGTTGTCGATATGGTAGATAGGGTAGGAGACGCGTGTGTTCTCTGTAACGCTCTTATCATGGAAGTCAATTGTGCCATTCTCGTCAACGGTTACATTTTCTAACAAAGCATTTCTCCTGATAGCATTGTAGATGTCTGGTTCACTTTCTTTTTTAAGGTCGATTACCTTTGCATAGCATCCGCCTTCAAAGTTGAAGATACCGTCGTCGTCCCAGCCGTGTTCGTCGTCGCCAATCAAAGCTCTCTTAGGATCTGTTGATAATGTTGTCTTACCTGTACCTGATAAACCAAAGAAGATAGCAGTCTCGCCTTTTTCATTAGTATTGGCTGAACAGTGCATAGCAGCTATGCCTTTCAATGGTAATAAGTAGTTCATAATGGAGAACATACCTTTTTTCATCTCACCGCCATACCAGGTGTTTAAAATGATTTGTGCCTTTTCTGTTAAATTGAAAGCTACAGCAGTCTCTGAATTAAGTCCTAACTCCTTGTAATTCTCAACTTTTCCTTTTGATGCTGTATAAACAATGAAATCAGGCTCGCCAAAGTTTGCAAGTTCTTCTTCCGTAGGACGAACGAACATGTTCTTTACAAAATGGGCTTGCCATGCTACTTCCATGATGAAGCGAATTTTTAAACGAGTGTTTTCGTTCGCACCTGCATAGGCATCCATAACATATAGCTTCTTTCTGCCTTTTAACTCGTTGAGCGCAATTCTTTTTAATTCATCCCATACTTCAGGGCTGATTGGCTTGTTGTCATTTTTGTATTGCTCTGATGTCCACCAAACGGTATCACGACTTACATCATCCATGACAAAATATTTGTCTTTAGGAGAACGGCCTGTATATATGCCTGTCATTACATTGACAGCTCCGAGTTCTGTTAAACAGCCCTTGTCGAATCCTGTTAACGACGGATTCATTTCGTCTTCAAATAATTCTTCAAAAGATGGATTATAGATAATTTCTTCGACATCTGTAATGCCATATGAAATCAATGTCTGTCTTATATTGTTATCTATCATAGTTATGTTAGTTATAGTATCTTACAAATGTATGAATTATATTTTACATGAATAACAAAATACCCGGCAAAATAATTGCAAGTGGAGTGCTTTTTTTATCGAAAATAATTCTTTGTTATTCACAAAATAGTTGTACCTTTACACCGAAATTTTGATTTTTAAAAAATGCTGACAAAAATAGCTTTTTATCTTGTTTTTTACCCATTATCAGTTTTACCTTTATTTTTTCTGTATATAATATCACTTCCTGTATATCTTTTATTGGCATTCGTTTTAAGATATCGAAAGAAAATTATCGATATTAATTTATCCAAATCGTTTCCCTCTCTGAAAAATGACGACAAAAAGCTTTTTAGAAACAAATTTTATTGGCATCTGACACAGCTCGGAATAGAGATGTTGAAGATGATTTCAATGTCTAAGAAGAATGTCATGCGACGTTATCATTGTTCAAATCCTGAAGTCGTAAACAGATTTTTCGATGAAGGTAAAAGTGTGGTTTTGATGTCGAGTCATTACAATAACTGGGAATGGATGGTATTAAGTCTGGATATGCAGTTCAAACATCACGGAATAGGAGTGGGGGCGCATAATACTAATAAGGTGTTCGAGAAACTTATCAATCGCGCTAGAACTCGTTATGGTACAGAAGTCGTCTTTCACGATAACGTACGAGAAGTGATGGCTTATCATGAAACGAATCATATTCCTGCTGCATATATGATTCTTGCTGACCAGAATCCTAGCAACCCGAAACGCTGCTATGTCGCTGACTTTTTAAATCAGAAGACTGGTTTTATCAGAGGCTCTGAAGGCTTTGCGAGAAAATATGATTTGCCAGTACTATATTATAAGGTGATAAAAGAAAAATTAGGACATTATAGAATAGATGTAGAAGTAATATGTGAATCACCATCAGAATTGCCTGACGGTGCCATCATGCAACGTTATACCGAATTGTTGGAAGATACAATAAAATCTAATCCTCCTTATTGGCTCTGGAGCCATCGCAGATGGAAACATAATTTCGATGAAGCCCCTTTGGGTAATCAGTGAAATTGGGCGTTCCGGCTCCGCCGTCGGGCTTTACGCTATATCTTTGCCCGCTTCCGGCTCCGCCTTCGCTCGCAAAGGATGCCGCTCCAATCCCTAACGCATAGTGGTGACACCTAATCCCTACCATGATCATAATAGCTAATAATTCATAAATAGCGCTTCATTGCACAAATAAATAATATTTTGCATCTATAGTATTGACTTTTTTAAAAAAAGCATTACATTTGCAACTGATGGTATATGATGATGTTAAATGCTAATTTACACTTATAATATTTTCTGATTCTACTTCCTCTATTTCTCAAGCCTCTAGAAAATAATATCAATTTAATAATTAAAAATTAAATCAGTTATGAAAAAAATTACAACATTAATGGTGGCATTGATTATGGCGCTTACCATGTCACAGTGCAAGAAATCACCAGTTGATGGTGAAACCAACGAAATTAACGGCCACCAATACGTTGACTTGGGTTTGCCAAGCGGTCTGTTATGGGCTACTTGTAATATCGGAGCAGATATGCCAGAATCATTCGGAGATCATTTTGCTTGGGGAGAGACCAAAACAAAAGACTCATATACATCTTCAAACTGCTCTACTTACGGTGTGCAGATGAGCGATATTTCGGGCATCGCACAATATGATGCAGCTACAGCCAACTGGGGCAATGAATGGAGAATGCCGACAAAATCAGAACTACGAGAGTTGGTGAAAAATTGTACCTGGACATGGACAACACAAAGCGGAATAAAAGGCTTTAAGGTTACGTCTAAGATAAACGGCAATCATATCTTCTTTCCAGTTCTTGATGCTACTTCGTCAAGATATGAAGAAACACGCGGACGCTATTGGACATCTGCACCTAACGGAAACAATACCAAATATGCTTGGGGTCTATCTTTCAGCGGATTAGAGGAAGGCCTGCAATACATCTTGGAATCCGAGCGCTACCAAGGTAGATTAGTTCGCCCTGTTTCTGGAGATAGATCAGGCGGTGATGAAAACATTCATCTTTACGTTGACCTTGGCTTGAGCGTTAAATGGGCTACTTGCAATATAGGTGCGTCATCTTCAGAGGAATATGGCGATTATTTCGCTTGGGGAGAAACGACTACAAAAACAGAATATACATCTGATAATAGTACAACATTCGGACTAACACCTTCAGAGCTACTAGCTCAAGGCATTATAGATGAAGAAGGCAATCTTACATCAACATACGATGCTGCAAAAACCAACTGGGGCATCGAATGGAGAATGCCAACAGACTATGACTTTAATGAACTGATGGCAAACTGTACCTGGACAATGACGACACAAAACGGTGTTAGTGGTTATACTGTTACATCCAAAATAAATGGTAATCATATTTTCCTCCCTTTTGCTGGTAATTGTGGTGATTCGTATGTTTATGGAATTGGTAATGAAGGACGAATTTGGACTTCTACTGTTGTCGAAGGCGATGATAATACTAATAATGCTTATTATCTATATATCTCTAACGTTAGAAACGTACAAGATTACCGTCGCTGCTATGGTTATACTATTCGCCCAGTTTTTATAGGAGGTTTGGAAGGCCCTGGTGAGCAATGTGCATTGGTTACAACAGCTGAAGTTACAGAAATAACATCAAAGGGTGCTGTATGTGGTGGTGAAGTAATAACAAGCAACGGTTCTACTGTGAAAGAGAAAGGCGTCTGCTGGAGTATAAGTGAAAATCCTACAATAGATGATAATAGAACTATAGATGGTTTAGGTATCGGTGCTTTTACATCCACTTTAACTGATTTGACAATAAACACCACCTATTATGTAAGAGCTTACGCAACAAATTCGGCTGGAACAAGTTATGGAGAACAGAAGAGCTTTACTACTGCATTAAACCCCAACGGCCATGAATACGTTGACCTTGGTCTGCCAAGTGGCTTGAAATGGGCAACATGCAATGTGGGGGCAAGTTGTCCAGAAGATTATGGCGGCTTTTATGCATGGGGAGAAACAGAAACTAAAGAATCATACTCTACATCAACAAGTCATACCTTCGGATATGCTTATAGTCAATTGTTGGAACAAGGAGTTGTTGATGAAGAATACAATCTTACACCGGCTCATGATGCGGCTACAGTTAACTGGGGCGGTGACTGGAGAATGCCTACAAAAGAAGAACAAGAAGAGTTATTAAATAACTGCAATTGGACATGGACAACACGCAATGGAGTCAACGGCTATGTGGTTACTGGAACGAACGGCAACCAAATCTTTCTTCCTTTTGCTGGTTATCATGGATCTAGTAATGTTATCAGTTTGGGAGAAAATGGCTGTTATTGGAGTTCTAGGCTTGAAAAAACTGATACCGATGTTGCGTACGGATTCAAATTGGATGACTGCTCTCAAAAAGTTTTATGCTACTACCGCCTATACATCGGTCAATCAATTCGCCCAGTCATACGATAGACGGACATTAGAATCGTAAAACAAAGAGACGTATCAACACTACTTAAATGTAAAAGAATATTGATACGTCTCTTTTGTTAAAATAATCCCCAATGAGTTCTTGTATTTCCTACTTGGTTAAATAATCTAAGCTTAAAAAATTTCAACAAGACATTCGTCTAAATCCTTGCTGATTTGTTCTTTGTCTATATGTTGTCCGATAAAGACAATCTTTGCCATTCTGTCACCATATCTCTCGTCCCAATCATTCATTATCGATGGGTCGTTGCGCATGAGTTCTTCCAATTCGTCTTGTGGAGCAGTGGCAAACCAAAGTCCAGCTTCTGTAAGTTTCTTCTGAACTCCAGCTTGTTCAAACAAATATGTCATGTCAGGATTGTCGCTGAAATAACATATACCTTTAGCTCTGATGATATTTTCAGGCCATTTAGATGTCACATATCTATCGAATTTATTTGTGTCAAACGACTGTCTTCTATAATATACAAATGTGCTGATTCCATATTCATCGCCATGGCTGTGACCATGATGATGGTGATGGTGACAAGGACAGTTTTCATCATGACAGTCTTCATGATCATGGTGGTGATGATGTTCATGTTCATGCTCATGCTCATGTTCTTCTATATGTCGAATCCATCCTGCTGCAGCAGCTATTTTATAATATTCAAATTTATGAGTGTTGAGGATATTTTCTAAATTTATGTTTGTATAATCACATTCAATTATCTCAACGCCAGGCTGTAAGTTGTTGATAATCGCCTTTATTTTATTTAAATCATCTCGACTTACTTCAGAAACTTTATTGAGAATTACTATATTACAGAATTCTATTTGTTGAATGACAATATTTTCTATATCTTCTTCTTCAATTAAGTTCTTGTCTAATTTATTGCCGCATTCGAATTCGCTTTTCATTCTCAATGCATCGACGACTGTTGCGATGCAGTCTAATTTAGGTAGGCCATGGATGCTGTATTTTTCATCCATATTTGGAATTGAAGCGATTGTGCGAGCAATAGGTTCAGGTTCACATATTCCGCTAGCTTCTATTACAATATAGTCAAATTTATTTGATTTGACAATCTCGCTGAGTTGTTCTACTAAGTCAAATTGTAAGCTGCAGCAGATACAACCATTTTGAAGAGCTACGAGGCTATCATCTTTCTGATCAACAACTCCTCCTTTTTGTATTAGAGAGGCATCTATGTTTATTTCGCCTATATCATTAACGATGACAGCGAATTTGATACCTTTTTTATTTGATAATATATTGTTAACTAATGTTGTTTTTCCACTTCCGAGATAACCGGTAAGGAGTAAAATTGGTGTTTCGTTCATTGTGTGTTGTTATTTAAAAATAGAGACGCAATATAAAACTGCGTCTCTATATAAAAGTTTCATTATTTAGAAATAATTATCATTTGTTTCTGTCAGCTTTGATAGCAGCTTGAGCAGCAGCTAATCTAGCAACAGGAACGCGGAATGGAGAACATGAAACGTAGTTGAGACCTGTGTTGTAGAAGAATTCTACTGAAGCTGGGTCGCCGCCGTGTTCACCGCAAACACCGCATTTCAAGTTATTTCTTGTTGAACGGCCACGTTCTACGCCTAACTTAACTAATTGACCAACACCTTCTTGATCCAATGTGTTGAATGGGTCAGCTGGGATGATCTTTTCTTCGAGGTATGTACCAACGATAGCGTTAACGTCGTCACGTGAGAAACCGAATGTCATCTGTGTTAAGTCGTTTGTACCGAATGAGAAGAATTGAGCTACTTCTGCGATTTGGTCAGCTACTAATGTAGCGCGTGGGATTTCAATCATTGTACCATAGAGGTAATCGATTGTTAAACCGTATTGTGCTTCAACTTCAGCTTTAACTCTTTCAGCGATAGCTTTTTGATGTTTCAACTCTTTAACGTTGACTGTGAGAGGAACCATGATTTCGAGGTGTGGATCATTGCCTTCTTTCATCAATTGAGCTGTTGCTTCAAATAAAGCGCGGAATTGAGTTTCTGTGATTTCTGGGTAAACGATACCGAGACGTACACCGCGTAAGCCCATCATTGGGTTAACTTCGTGTAATGCTTCGATGCGTTTTTGTAATTCTTTGAGATCCATGCCGCGGCTTTCAGCGAGTTCTCTTTGTTTGTCTTCTGTATGAGGTACGAATTCGTGTAATGGAGGGTCCATAAGACGGAATGTTAATGGTTTGCCGTCCATAACTTTCAATGTACCTTTAGCTGTTTCGCGGATGTATGGTTCGAGTTCTGCTAAAGCTGCAACGCGTTCTTCTGTTGAATTAGCAAGAATCATGTTACGTAATTTAGCAAGAGGTTCTTCGCTATTTTCACCATAGAACATGTGTTCGATACGGAAGAGACCGATACCTTCAGCGCCAAAATCGATAGCTTTTTGAGCGTCTTTTGGAGTATCAGCGTTTGTGCGAACACCCATCTTACGATATTTATCAACTAATTGCATGAATTCTTGGAACACTTTGTTTTCTGTAGCGTCGATCATAGCAACTGGTTCTGCGTAGATCCAACCTTTTGTTCCGTTCAAGCTGATAACATCACCTTCTTTGAAAACTTTGTCACCGATAGCAACTTCATTTTCATTTGTTTTGCTGATGCGAACATCGTCACAACCAACAACGCAGCATTTACCCCAACCACGAGCAACCAAAGCTGCGTGTGATGTCATACCACCTTTTGATGTGAGGATACCGTTAGCAGCGCGCATACCTTCAACGTCTTCTGGGTTTGTTTCTTCACGAACCAAGATTGAAGCGATACCTTGTGCTTGATATTCGATAGCTTTTTCACATGATAAAGCGATTCTACCGACTGCGCCACCAGGACCTGCTGGTAAACCTTTAGCTATAACTGTATGTGATTTTTCGTCGTTTGCATCGAGGATTGGGTGTAACAATTCATCGATTTGGTTAACGTTAAGTCTCATAACTGCTGTAGGTTCGTCGATACGACCTTCTTTAAGCATATCGATTGCCATGTTAACAGCTGCAAGACCTGTACGTTTACCTGTACGGCATTGTAACATATATAATTTACCATCTTGGATAGTAAATTCGATATCGAGCATATCTTTATAGAAGTCTTCAAGAATTGTACGAACATCGCAAAGTTCTTTGTAAGTCTCAGGCATGAGTTCTTGCATAGAAGCCATATTCTTATTCTTTTCGTTCTTTGTGTCGTCATTCAATGGGTTTGGAGTTCTGATACCAGCAACAACGTCTTCACCTTGAGCGTTGATCAACCATTCACCATAGAATTTGTTGTCACCTGTAGCTGGGTCACGTGTGAAAGCAACACCTGTAGCTGAACCTTCACCCATGTTACCGAATACCATAGTTTGAACGTTAACAGCTGTACCCCAATCTTCAGGAATACCTTCGATTCTTCTGTAAGAAACAGCTTTCTTACCATTCCAGCTCTTGAAAACAGCCTTGATACCACCTTCTAATTGAAGTTGTGCATCGTCTGGGAATTCTGTTCCGAGAACATTTTTGATAGTAGCTTTGAAGCTTTCAGCGAGAGCCTGAAGTTCTTCAGCTGTGATGTCTGTATCTGATTTATAACCTCTTTCTTCTTTGAAGTTATCTAACATTTCGTCCAAAATCTTGCGGATACCTTTGCCTTCAGCTGGTTCTCTGTCTTCTGCTTTTTCCATAACAACGTCAGCATACATCATGATAAGACGACGGTATGAGTCATATACAAATCTTGGATTGTTAGTTTTCTTAATTAAACCAGGGATAGTTTTTGAACAAAGACCGATGTTCAAAACAGTATCCATCATACCAGGCATTGATTGACGAGCACCTGAACGGCATGATACTAATAATGGATTTTCAGCATCGCCATATTTCATGCCCATGATTTCTTCCATATTCTTAATACCTTCAGCGACTTCTTCCATAAGTCCTTCTGGTAATTGGCAGTTGTTAGCATAATAAGCTGTACAACATTCTGTTGTAATTGTTATACCAGCTGGAACAGGTAAACCTAAATGACACATTTCTGCTAAGTTAGCACCTTTTCCACCTAATAAATTTTTCATTGTGGAGTTTCCTTCAGCTGTACGGTTGCCAAAGGAATAAACATACTTAGTTTTTCCCATTTTATTAAAATTTTATAGTGTTTTTAATTCGTTTCGAATAATGACCAATATCTGGCCGTGAATTTGTTTGCAAAGTTAAGTATTTATTTTTTTTGATGAAAGATTTAAAGTAAAAAATATCATATTTTTTTTGATCTTTTTTGGAATATTTTTTGTTCGTTTAACAATCGTTATTAATCGCAAATAAAACAATAATTATGTCATCATTATTAGCAGTTGCAGTAGTTTTGGTTATCGTCTATTTTTTGTTTAAAAATGTCAATAGATCTAGAAGCACAGGAGATGGGAATAGAACGGGTTCAGCTAGAAGTATAAGAAAAGGTAGTAATTATAGCAAATGGATTGGAGGTGGATTAGGCTGGGCCTTTGGCGGTCCTATTGGTGCAATAATCGGCTTCGCTATTGGATCGATGTTTTCTAATGCCTCTGAATCAGAACAATATATTGGAAAGACTTCACAGCAACGCGATTTTAATGTCAGTCTGTTGGTCTTGTCTGCTGCTGTGATGAAAGCTGATGGATCTGTGAAGAAATCAGAACTTGATTACGTTAAACGTTTCTATTTGTCTAACTTTGGACAAGAGCGTGCAGAAAAATATATATTGATGTTAAGAGAAATATTAAAGCAAGATATTCAGGTATATGAGGTTAGCCAGCAGGTAGGTCGATTCATGGACTATTCTTCTAAACTGCAACTTCTACATTACTTATTCGGAATCGCTTCTGCTGATGGAGCAACACATGAAACCGAAATAGATGTGATTTCTGTAATTGCTAAATATATGGGAATAAGTTCATCAGATTTTCAATCTATCAAAGCAATGTTTGTCAAGGATGTCGATAGTGCATATAAGATACTTGGTATCGATTCTAGCGCTACTGATGATGAAGTTAAGAAGGCATATAGAGAAATGGCAAAGAAGTATCATCCTGACAAAGTGGCTTACCTTGGTGAAGATGTCAGAAAGTCAGCTGAACTGAAATTGCAAGAAGTTAATGAAGCATATGACAAAATAAAAAAGCAGAGAGGTTTTTAATAGCCTCTCTGCTTTTTTATTTATATAACCTCCAATTTAATCCTAAGCAGAACCTGCTATCGCGCATAGGATAATGCGGTGTGGTGAAATACCTGTTGTCGTTGGTTAATGAATACATATTAGTATATAACACAAAAATATTCGCTTGTCTTATCTTGAATGTAACACATAAATCAATGTATGGAAAGTTCCCGACTAAAACATTGTCTTGCAGATAAAATGTTCTTAACGATGGCATATATGCATCAGCATAGTATTGGGTGAAATATTTTACAGCAATGCTAGGTTGCATCATAGACCTGTTTTTTACCAAGGTAATGTTGTATGCAAACTTTATCTTTCCTTGAAAACTAGGAAGATGTATTACATCATTATTATTAGTGGTCTGTAATGAAGCAAAACCAATCATTTCAAATTTGTTTAGTTTGAAATTAAAGTTGGAATATAAAGAGCTGATGCTTAATGTGCCTGAATATTGTTTGGGCTTAGCATCTGTACCAAAATAAATGTAATTACTGATGGTGGTTTGTTTTACACCAACACTTAAGTATGGTAGTTCATATGACGCATCTAATAGGAGAGAGGTTGCAGCATCGAAGGCGTTATTCCATCTAAAATTGTTTGAATAATAATATTCCTCAAACCAATCAGCTGATTGTCGGTTTAGATTAATATCGAATTTCAATGCTCCCCAATTTTTATTAGAAGTGCCTAAAAATTGTTTCCATTGTCCTTCTATGTAAAAATCTCCGGCATGATATCCATTTGTTATTATTTGAGCGTTGCCAGTAATTCTAGTTGATTTAAACAAATTGATTGTTATTCCAGCTTGAGCTCTTAGATTAGAATAATTGTGATTTTCGAAGCGTTCATGCGTTCTAAAATCCATATATCCAGCATGATATGTGTAATTATGTTCTATGCCTAATGTTAAATAAAATGGAATATCGTTATTGTATTCTTTATATCCTAAGGTGTTCCAATATATTGCGTTTTTTATAGTATGGAAATATATACTATCAAAAGTCTTTAATGAATCAATTACAGGATCAAAATTTTGATAGAAAGTTGATAGAGGTTTTCCATCTTCATATACATATCTGTTGTTTTGGTATCCAAAATGATGATTTATTCTACCAATGTCAATTTTGTTTTTATTGTTTGTCGAATCTATAGTTTTATTGGTCTCCGTTCTAAGAATATTAAAATATTGGTCAATGGCAAAACCAGACGTTTTTATTAAATTAGTAGCATTCGTTAGATTGACATCAATAACTGATCTGTCTGTTTCTTTGTTATCTATAAATGTGTAATCGTTAACGATGCCACCATTTTCCTGTATACTTATCTTATTGTGGAAATACGTACCCGTAATTCCATAGCGCTGTTTTCTAGTTTTATATCTTAAATTTCCATTAAAGAAAGAGTTTTGAATTTTACTTCTTTTATAAACACCAGGTGAAAAATCTACATCATAATTCAGTGTGACAAAGAAACGTGGTAAGAATTCTCTACAAAATAAAACTTCCAAATGTTGTTCTTTTTTGTCTCCACTCATATATTTGATTTCTGTGAAAGGCTGATATACTATTGGATAAATTGTATTATCAGCATCTTTTAAATATGAAGAGAATGATTGTAATTCTGAATTAAAACCTAGAACAATAGGATAGGAGAAATATATTTTTTTGTGGGCTAAACCTGAATTGCTTAATGTTTGATATATTACATACGGATCCTCTAATGGTTCATAATCAGAGGCGAGTAGGGTAGTGGTATCATATAAATATATATCCCCTAATGTATGATTGTTAAAGTTGTTGTAAAAGTATTTTACTAGAGTAGAATCAATCTGTATTGACCCAATTTGTTTTGATGCCATTGTAAAATGACAAATTAGAAGCAAAGATAATAATATTAATTTTAAACTTTTCATTCTACAAAAGTAATTAAAATCATTAAATACTATTTTTGTATTAATAAAAAAAACTCTCCGAAGAGAGTTAAAAGTGTGGAGAATGAATATTTGAGCGAAGGTGTGGTAATACCTTAAACAAATAAACACCATTACCCCCACACTGTTCCATCATATATACCGTACGGCAGTCATTATGACTTGTATAGTTAATCCCTGTTTAGTTTTGAAAATACCACTTTTCGCTCAAGGACTTAATATATTGCCTCAATAATTCACTGCAAAGATAATATCTTTTTTTTAAATAACAAATAAAAAAATATTTTTTTATAAAATTGTAATTTATATTTAAAATATTGATATTCAAAATGTTTTTTTTTATAAAATTGACAATAATCAACATTTTAATTTAGAATATATATATGTTGATAAAAATTAGGGAATAAGTTGAAATAAAATCTAAATATTCCTGCTTAGATATTAATAAGTTGTAAGGGATATTTAATGTAAAAATAGGGAAGAAGCTTAAATTAAAATAACCATGAGTCAGAAAACTTTTTATTGAAAAATTGGTGGGATTTTGCGGAAAGATTATTCCGTGAAGGCCTCTTGTATAATTCCGGGCGTTCCGTCTCCGCCGTCGGGCTTTCCGCTGTATCTTTGCTTGCCTCCGCTGTCGCTTCGCTCGCAAAGGATGCCGCTGCAATCCCTAACGCAAAGTGTCGGACTTGAACCTATAATGTCTTTAAATATCCAGCATCCGACTGACTTGATGACGCCGATGGCTTCATATATACTTCGCGTCCCTTTGCGTCTTTGCGCGGGAATGCCGGGGACAGACAGATAATGAAAACAAGAAAAGGCAAGACTCCTCATTCTCTTAGCGTCTCTGCGCGGGAATGGGGAGGCATGAAAACAGAAAAGCCCCAGCGCTATGCTGAGGCTTCCGCTATAAGGGCGGCGACGACCTACTTTCCCACAACTTAATGCAGTATCATCGGCGCTGCGGGGCTTAACTTCTCTGTTC
>JAFZDU010000072.1 GCA_017561025.1 Bacteroidales bacterium
AGCGTCGAATGCATTCAAAAGCTATAAGGACACATTCGATGTGTCCCTACAGGTTTTATTGTCCCGCATGATTTTGTAGGGACGCATCGAATGCGTCCAAGTGCAGCGTCGAATGCATTCAAAAGCTATAAGGACACATTCGATGTGTCCCTACAGATTTTTTATCCCACAAGATTTTGTAAGGCCGCATCGAATGCGTCCAAAATAAAGAGGCCGTTTAACAAAAAAAAGTGAAGTGAGCCACAAAGTTTGGACAAAAAACTTTGGGGCTCACTTCACTTGTTAGACAGCCTCTTTTTTTTGAGATTCTGAGATTTTGAATTTCTGAATTTCTATTAAAAAGCCAAAGCTTTCTTAACGTCTTCTACTGCATCGAGTTTTTCCCATGCGTAAAATTCTACGTTCTTGTAGATCTTGCCGTCTTCTTTGAAAGTGTCTTTATCTTCGTAGAAAACTTCAACTTTTTCCATTCTACAATCACGACCAAAGTGACCGTATGATGCTGTTGGTTCGAAGATTGGATTCTTCAAGCCAAATCTCTTGACAATAGAATAAGGACGAAGATCGAAGATACCTTTTAATCTTTCTGCTATTTCAGCATCGCTCATCTTCTTGCCGTTAGCGTCTTTAACGTGTGATGTTCCGTTTGTATTGATATAGAAACCAACTGGTTGAGCAACACCGATAGCGTATGCAATTTGTACGAGAGCTTCGTCGCATGCGCCTGAAGCTACGAGGTTCTTAGCAATATGACGTGCTGCATAAGCTGCTGAACGATCAACCTTTGAAGAGTCTTTGCCTGAGAAAGCGCCGCCGCCGTGTGCACCGCGACCGCCGTAAGTGTCAACGATAATCTTTCTTCCTGTGAGACCTGTGTCGCCGTGAGGACCGCCGATGACGAATTTTCCTGTTGGGTTGACGAACAATTTCATGTCAGGTTTGAAAAGAAGTTTTACGCGTTGTGGCAAAAGTTTCTTGACTCTTGGGAGAAGTATTGTTCTTACGTCATGTTCTATAGTGCGGATCATAGCTTCGTCATCATCAAGGAATTCATCATGTTGAGTTGAGATGACGATAGTGTCGATGCGGAGAGGTTTCCAGTTAGGACCGTATTCTACAGTGACTTGTGACTTAGCGTCTGGACGAAGATATTTCATCTTCTTACCTTCGCGGCGAATCTGTGAGAGTTCGTGCAACAAGATATGTGACAACTCTATTGTAAGAGGCATATAAGAGTCGGTTTCTTTACATGCGAATCCGAACATCATGCCTTGGTCGCCAGCGCCTTGTTCTTCTTCCACATTACGTTCAACGCCACGGTTGATGTCTTGTGACTGTTCGTGAATTGCAGAGATGATGCCACATGACTTGCTGTCGAATTGATATTCAGCCTTGTTATAACCAATGCGTTCGATAACACGACGAGCTGTTTTTTGAATGTCTACATAACCTGCAGATTTGACTTCGCCTGCGATGACTGCGAGACCTGTTGTCACCATTGTTTCGCAAGCTACTTTAGATTCTGGGTCTTGACGAAGCATTTCGTCCAAGACTGCGTCAGAAATTTGATCGGCCACTTTATCTGGATGGCCTTCAGAAACTGATTCGGAAGTGAAGTAATAACCCATAACAAATTAAATTTTTTGTTTTAAATAAATTAATTTGCGGTAAGTTTGAGATTGAAATAGTAAGGAAAAAAACATTGTTTTAGCATTTTTTTCTTGTGGTTGCAATCAATCAAATCTTTCCACGTTTTTTGAGGGTGCAAAGATACAACAGTTTTTTCAAATGTCTATGCATTTTTCTATAAAAAATACTATTTTTGCAAAAAATAAAATAAGCATGTCGATAATAGTTCAAAACGTAACGAAACAATACGATACACAGTTGGCGCTCAACGATGTATCACTGACTATAGGTAAAGGTGAAATCGTCGGATTGTTAGGTCCTAACGGAGCCGGCAAATCCACATTGATGAAGATCATCACATGTTTCATCCCTCCTACCAAAGGAACAGTCAGCGTTGAAGGTTACGACATCTGGGAACAATCGATGGAAGTACGCAAGTGCGTAGGCTATTTGCCTGAACACAATCCTTTATATTTAGATATGTATGTAAAAGAATATTTAGGATTTGTCGGCGGCATACACCATCTCAAGGGACAAGAACTAAACAAACGCATCGACGAGATGATAGAGATGACAGGGTTAGGCATTGAGATGCACAAGAAAATCGGCGCTTTATCCAAAGGATACAGACAACGCGTCGGACTTGCCCAAGCGATGATTCACAACCCATCAGTCTTGATTCTCGACGAACCTACATCAGGATTAGATCCGAACCAGCTGATCGACATCAGAAATCTTATCAGAGATTTGGGTGAAGAGAAGACCGTTTTATTATCGACACACATCATGCAGGAAGTAGAAGCCCTCTGCGACAGGGTTGTTATTATTAATAAAGGTGTAGTAGTTGCCAACGACAACATAGAGAACCTCACCAAGGAATCTGAAAACGTCTTGGTCGTTGAATTCGATGGTGAAGTCACGATGGAAATGCTGAGAAGCATAGTCGGATTGAAGCAGGCCAAATCCATCAAAGGCAACCAATGGATTTTAGAATCGAAGGCAGACTTGGACATAAGACAAGATTTGATGCGCTGGGCCATTAGTAATAATGTGATAATAAAAAGCATGCAGAGAGAGGAGACCAGCATAGAGGAATGCTTCCAGAGATTAACAAGAGTTTAAATATTAGAAATTCAGAACTTCAGAATCTCAGAAATTCAAAATTTAGAAACATAAAAATTAGATGTCATTATAAGTTTTCATCATTATGGGTTTCCTAGTTTCTGAGTTTATGATTTTTTTAAAAAAAATATTCTATCTTGTTGTTTTATAAGAAAAAAAGTTTTAATTTTGCACCCGTTTTATCATAGTAGAAAACAAATGTTGAATTAACAGCATAAATTATTATTAATCAAATGGATACATTAAGTTACAAAACAGTTAGTGTCAACAAAGAAAACGCCAACAAAAAATGGTACATCGTTGACGCTGAGGGCCAAATTCTGGGTAGATTAGCTTCAGAAGTAGCACAGGTCCTAAGAGGTAAGAGGAAGACATGCTTTACTCCCCACAGTGATTGTGGCGACAATGTCATAATTATCAATGCCGAGAAAGTCGTCCTCACCGGCAAAAAATTAACAGAAAAGACTTACGTTCACCACACAGGTTATCCTGGCGGTCAAAGATTCAGAACTGTAGAAGAGCAATTGAAGAGAAAGCCAGTTGCAGTTCTTGAACATGCTATCAAAGGAATGCTTCCAAAGACAGTTCTTGGAAACACATTATTCCGTAATTTGTACGTTTATGCAGGTCCTGACCACAAACATCAGGCTCAGCAACCTATTGAACTTAAAATCAACACCAAATAATTATCATGGAAGTAATCAACGCTTTAGGTAGAAGAAAGACTGCTGTTGCACGTATTTATGTAAAAGCAGGTAACGGAAACATTACGATTAACAAGCGCGACTATAAGGAATATTTCCCAACAAGTATCCTTCACTACGTTGTTGAACAACCTTTAATGTTAACAGAAACTCTCGGTCAATTCGACATTAAGGTCAACCTCGATGGTGGTGGTATCAACGGACAAGCAGAAGCATTACGTTTGGCTATCAGCCGTGCATTATGCGAAATCAATCCTGAATATCGTCCTATCCTTAAGGCAAAAGGTTTAATGCGTCGTGACCCACGTATGGTCGAACGTAAGAAACCAGGTCAGCCAAAAGCTCGTAAGAAATTCCAATTCAGCAAACGTTAGTCTATCAAAAGGCAAGCA
>JAFZDU010000073.1 GCA_017561025.1 Bacteroidales bacterium
AGTAACAATTAAAACTTTTGCATGCTTTATGTTTTTTCTTGGAATCTTTTCGCCTTTCTTTCAATCACATAGCTCGCTATGTTCTTTCAAGAAAAACAAAAATCTTCTCAAAGAAAAATTCATAAATCATTTGCAAAGCAATTTATTGAAATCCCCTTAATTAGAAATTCAGAAACTTAAAATATCAGAATCTCAGAAAGAGTTTAAAAATATTCTGAGGTTTTGAACTTCTGAGATTCTGAGTTTCAAATAAAAACTATTTCCTTCAAATCACAAACGACTTCATGGTCGTTTTTTTCTTTCAAGACGAGGCGTCCGAACTGGTCGTAACCTATAATCATCATTTCTTTAACGGAGCCTTGGTGCTGGTACGTAGCCCATTGTCTGTAACGATATAATCTGTTAGTATAAATTGGGCTGATAGATGTTGGATGTTGGATGTTGGCTTTTAGTTCAAAGCAAATGTCATTCAATATAGATTCCAAATCATAATCCTCACCTGTTATCATCTTCATCGAGATTGGATTCGGGAGACTCACATCAAATGAAGTCTGGTTTACGTTAAGTCCGATTCCGATTATAGATGTTCCAAGCATCATTCCTTTTATCTCGTTTTTAATCAAGATGCCCGCAATTTTCTTGTCTTTGAAATAAATGTCGTTAGGCCATTTTATGAAGAGAGATTCTTCAGGAAGATATTTCTTCAAGACATCAATCATGGCGACAGAGACCATCTTTGTAAGAAGAAACTGATTTTCCGCTTTGAGACAACTCATATCGAGAGCTAGGCTGAAAAGAAGATTCTTTCCCGATTCGCTTTCCCAGACGTTTTTCCCCTGCCCTTTTCCTAAGGACTGGAAATCTGCAACAACAATGTTATCAATAATATCAGCGCCATCTTCAAGAAGATTCTGAAGATATTTATTTGTTGAGTCTATATTTTTGAAACGGATTATTTTCATGACACAAAGATAATATTTTTTAGTCAACAGACAACGGACTTGCCTTTTAACCATCTCGCCCTATGTTCTCTCTCAACCCTCTAATCCCTCTAAAAAAACTTTTGACTTTAGCCTTTAGCCTTTAGTCATTTTTTCTTATCTTTGCACAAATTAAAATTCATTAAAATCATGAGAGTTAGACACGAGTCAGATAATCCTGAATTTGTAGTTTCAGCCGTTGTTGAAGCTATGCAAGAACTTAAAGCAAAAGACGTTGTTTCATTAGACTTAAGAGATATTCATTCAGCAGTGACAGACTATTTCGTTATCTGCCATGCCCAATCAAAGACACAGGTTTCAGCCATTGCCGACAAGATTCTCGACGATCTTCGCGACAATCACAAAGTAAAGCCTTACCACTATGAAGGTTTTGAAAATGCGGAATGGATTTTGATTGACTACATCGATGTAGTAGTTCATGTCTTCTTGGAACCTAAACGTGAGTTCTATCAATTAGAGTCATTATGGGCTGACGCTGAACGGACTTCTTACGAAGACTAAGTTTAACGTATAAAACAACTAAATTTAAATGGAGAATAACAATTCATCTCAAAATTTTTCAAACAACAACAATAACAACAAACCAAAAAGGAGATTTAACTTTCTCTGGATTTATGGAATCCTAGCAGCTATCTTTATCGGTTCTACATTATTCAGCGGACCAAAATCTGCTGAAGAAATCGACAAGGGTAAGTTGATAACTTTGCTTAAAGACAAAGACATAGAGAAAATCGAACTCGTCAATGGCGAGGTCGCTGAGATTTATCTTAACAGCAGTGGCCTCAACAAATATTTTCCAGAGCATAAGCCAAGCAGCTTCAAGCCGATGCCTGACTATACTCTCCGTATAGCTTCCGTTGAACGTTTTGAGCAGGATTTGGAAAATGCACAGGAAGGATTTGCGAATCCTATCTATCCTACGGTAGTAAAACGCCACAACTGGGGTTCAGAGATATTCTCATGGATATTCCCTCTCATTCTGATATTAGGATTCTGGTTCGTGATAATTAGGCTGATGGGACGTAACGGCGGTCCAGGCGGTGGCGGTAACGTATTCAATATCGGCAAGTCACAGGCCAAGTTATACGACAATGCTTCTGATGTAAAAGTGACATTCAAAGACGTAGCAGGTCTCGAAGAAGCTAAAGAAGAAGTGATGGAAGTTGTTGACTTCTTGAAGAACCCTAAACGTTACACAAGATTAGGCGGTAAAATACCAAAAGGTGTTTTGTTAGTAGGCCCTCCTGGTACAGGTAAGACCTTATTAGCCAAGTCAGTAGCAGGCGAAGCTAACGTTCCTTTCTTCAGCATCTCAGGTTCCGACTTCGTTGAGATGTTCGTAGGTGTTGGTGCTTCACGTGTTAGAGACTTGTTCAAGCAAGCTAAAGAAAAATCTCCAAGTATCATATTCATAGATGAGATCGACGCTATCGGTCGTGCTCGTGGCAAGAGTCCAATGAGCGGCGGCAACGACGAAAGAGAAAGCACTCTTAACCAACTTCTTACAGAGATGGATGGTTTCGGAACTAACTCAGGTGTTATCGTCATTGCAGCTACAAACCGCGCCGACATCCTCGACAAGGCACTTATGCGTGCAGGACGTTTCGACCGTCAGATTTACGTAGAACTCCCTGACCTCATCGGACGTAAGGAGATATTTGAAGTACACATGCGCAAGCTTAAGTTAGCTGACGACGTCAACATCGAATTCATGGCAAAACAGACACCAGGATTCTCAGGTGCCGACATCGCCAACGTATGTAACGAAGCAGCACTCATAGCAGCACGTCGTAACAAGGAATCTATTGAAAAACAAGACTTCCTCGATGCCATCGACCGTATCGTAGGCGGTTTGGAAAAGAAAAATAAAGTCATCACCGACTCTGAAAAGAAAGTGATAGCATTCCACGAAGCAGGACACGCCACAACAAGCTGGCTTTTGGAATTCGCTCATCCACTCGTGAAAGTGACTATAGTACCACGCGGCAAGGCATTAGGAGCAGCATGGTATCTCCCTAACGAGAGACAAATAACAACCAAAGAGCAGATGTATCACGAGATGATAGCGACACTCGGAGGTCGTGCAGCAGAACAGATTATATTCGGCCATATCTCAACAGGCGCTCTCAGCGACTTGGAAAAAGTCACTAAACAAGCAATGGCGATGGTAGCTTACTACGGTCTCGATGAAAAGATCGGCAACAGAAGCTATTACGACTCAACAGGCCAGCAAGACTATTCTCTGACAAAACCATTCAGCGAGAAGACTGCAGAGATCATCGACGAGCAGGTAAGCAAACTCATCGAAAGCGCTTATCAAGAAGCTCTCAGAATATTGAACGAAAATGTTGAAGGATTGAAACAACTTGCCAACAAACTCATCGACAAGGAAGTAGTGTTCGGCGATGATCTTGAGATGATTTTCGGCAAACGTCCTTGGGTGAAAGAAGAAATTGGCTTCACCAAGAGAAATCAACAGACTGACAGCAATGTTGAGGAAAATGACAATGTGTCAGAGGAGACCATCAAAGAAGATAATAATTCTGACAACAACAATTAATAAATTTTAACAGCATGAATTTTCCTTTCGGCGGATATAAAGACTGTACCAGTAAAGAGCAAATTCTTGCTAAGGTTCGCAGTGCCATCTTGGAGAAAGACGAGAAACATTTCTCCACCATAAATCTTCAAGATGACACCTGGAAACCTTTCAAGGAAGAAGATGGCGAAGAATTCACTTTCATCGAGCGCTTCAAAGAAAATGGCGGCATCTTTATGTACTTCGAAGACATGGAACAATTCAAAGAAGCGATGAAGCAGTTCACAGAAGAGAACAACTGGATACCATTGCTCACCACCAGCCCAAAAATCAAAGAGATATTTGCCGATACCGACATAGAACTTTCCGACGACTACAGAAACCCGGAACGTAAGAAGACAGTCAGCATCATCGACTGCGAATGCATGATAGCGCAGACAGGCAGCATTATGGTATCGGATGCCACAGCAGGATCGAGAGCTGCCTATTCCTTTGCCGACACATTACTCATAGTCGGACATCCAACACAGATAGTAGCAAAGATGAAAGACGCCTTCTGGATCATGAAGGAGAAATACTGCGACGACCAGCCAGCTGGCGTTACTATAATAAGCGGAGCCAGCAGAAGCACCGATATAGAGAACCAGCTCGTCATCGGAGCATTCGGATGCAAGCAAGTAGCACTATTCTTGGTGGAAGACTTTTTTTAAGACTTAAGGAACTGAGGAACCAAACTTCATTACACCATTTAAAAAAACTTGTATAGTCTTGTTGTCTCGTATTCTTGTAGTCTTTTTATGTATCTTTGTAAACAAATATTCTTGTTTATGAAAAGACTCTTCTACATAATATCAATCATCTTTTTCTTTATGTTGTTTTCTATTTCATGTCATAGGAACGCAAATCAAGATTCTATAGAAAGATTAGATAAAGCTCAATCATATCATAAGAGGGCTGTTAACTTGTATAAAAATGACAGCTTAGAACAATCTTTATCTAAGTTCATTGACGTTCTTAGTTTGATAGAAACATTGCCTGAAGATATGACAGAAGAAGAAAAACATTTGACATCAAAAACATATCGTAATATTTCACGCCTTTGCCTATCAAAGTTAGAAAATAATATTAAGAAGATAACAATACAAAGAGCTCTTTATTATCAAAATATTTCAGAAGAAGTCGATTCGATTTTGTTTTCTAATATATGCCTATCATTGGCAGGACTGTTTCAGTCTAAAACAGAAACAGACTCTACATTATATTATCTCAATATGGCCGAACCTTACATTGATAGCACTTATAACAACGGTTCATTATATCTTTTGTCTTTGCACTTACTATCGACAGTATATTATTATCAAGAAAAATATGATTCATGTTTTCAAGTGAAACGTAATATGATTGCATTCAAATGCAGACGGGGATTGGAAGCCAAAAGAGACTCCATGACATTAGGAATACAGATGTTTCATTCGCCTTATATGCTTCAGGCAAAACCATATTTATTGAAAGTACTTGAATATGAAGATGATGATGTTACGATTGGTATGGTGATGATGCTATTAGAGAAAATATATGAAAAAGAGAACAATTTAGATAGCGTAGCTTTTTGTCAAAAATATTACAAGCCTTATGCTCAGGCAGAAATAAATAGAGTGTTGACCACAAATAATTTTTTCGAATTATATGATGATTATGCAGAGAAACGTGATGCCAAACTTGCGGATTTACGAAAGCATAAAGAGAAACGAAAAAGAATGTCGATAATATTAATAGCTGTTGTGGTATCTGCATCAGTTCTGTTTTTCATCTTCAGAAAAAACAAGATGAAATTCAACAAGCAGAATGAATATTTCAACAATATAATAGCAGACAATAAATTCAAACATTCGTTGGTAGATGGCAAGATTAAGAAGATGAATGTGGAACTTCGCAAGAAAGAGGAAATCATTAAAGCAAAGGATTTGGAACTTGATGAAATAAAGCAAAGAATGGAGAGAATGGAAAATGCTCCTAATATCGAATCTTATTATAAATCCGATATATGCCAGAAAATACTCAACAGAAAAGTCACCGACTTCTCAGCCCTAACCAACGAAGATTTTGCTTTGTTGATGCAAGCAGCCGACAAACATCTGAACAATATCACGGTAAGAATTAAGGGAAAATATCCTAATATAAACAAAGATGACTTGTATTATATATGCTTGATTCTACTCAATATAGAGGAAAGCAATTTGCAATATTTATTAGACAAAAACCGTAAAACAGTTTGGTCTAGACTATGTAAAATCAAAATTAAGTTTGGATTGGAAAATGGTGATGATATTTTAATCTTTATTATGAAAAATTTTATCCATTGATTTATATTTACACTAATTAAAACATTGATTCTAAAAAACATAAACACAACAATACCACAAAAAGTAACAAAATAACTCTTGTTAATTCAATTTGATGTATATAGTTTTGCGTCATAATTAACAATCATAATTTATGACAAGAAAATCATTTTTCGTTTTGTTTTTATTGTTAGCGTCTTTAGCAGCAAAATCACAAGAACCAGATCCATCATGGGAATTATCGTTGAATGAAGCAACTCCGTATTGGGATTATATGCCGATGAATCTTCTTGAACTTGATGACGGTAATTATCTCGTTCCGCTTGTCAGTACACAAGAATATCAGAAAAGCGATGAAAGAGCATGTGAAGCAAAAATTATTAAAGTCAGCTCTGACGGAGAAATTATGGATGAGATAATCATGAGATATGACAAAGAGTATAAAGTTAACGATATATCTGTTGACATTTGGAATGATACAATAAATATTTTCACTCATCTGATGGCCAACGATAATAGAAGTGTAAAGATAATACATAATTATTTGTTCAATAATCTTAGTGTTTCTGAAAAAAGAGAAATATACAAAGTTGAATTTGACACAACATTATATGCGAACTTTTATGCAAGAAAAGGTAATGTTCCATTGATTGACAAAGGAGGCAATCGTACAGTTATGTTCGGATACAACAGTCATGAAATTGATAAAAGCGATTCTGAAAACGACAGAGAATATTATGTTATAGCCAAAACAATGTTCCTAAAATTTGATTCAAAATTAAATGTCATTGCTGAAAATTGGTTTGATATTGAGGATTTTCATTTTGCTACGCAATATCCATTTTCATTGACTTACAACCAAGATTCTACTGCTTATTATTTTATGTCCCAAGCACACAATAGACCATTTAACTCCCAATATGTTTTGGATTTGGATTTGAACTATCTAAATCGTAATACATATACGTGCACTCCGCAAGGGGTATTTGATGCAGTGATTACCAATTGGACACAAAGTCCGTATGATGGCGAAATATATGGATTTGGTGAGGTTTATACTCCATGGCAGGATAGTGAGCTTTTTATGTTTAAATTGGACAGGGACAATTACGTAGCTGAATATGATATATGCAGCACTACCGAAAATGGCATAACTAACGGGGTTATTCCTGGAAATAATATGTGTTTTTCACCAAACGGAAATATTTACGGACTCGGAATATATAGCTATGTTTGGTACCCATATTTTGCATATAATTCCAATGTCTGCTATATAGGAGTTTATGACAAATACATGAAACGTCAAGGCGAATGGTACTATCAAAAAAGTCCTGATTACAATCATTTCTTTGAGAATATGTATTATACAAAGACTGACGATATAATAATTATGGGAGAATTGAGACATGAGAAAGGCAGCACGGTTTATTATGAGCCGTACATGGTCAAATTCCCAGCATCTGCCTTTGTCAACATCGAAGAAGCACACGCTCATAATCTTCATCTCGCTGTCGCTTATCCTAATCCAGGCGGTGATGTGATGAACATAAGAACTGGTTTAAGAAATGCTGTTTTAACCGTTTATGATATTAACGGAAGAAAAATCCACGAACAGGAAATAACAGACGACGTCACTTCAATAGATGCTTCTAATTGGCAAAGTGGAACTTACGTTTGGAAATTAGGAATGAGGAATGAGGAATTAGGAATGAAGGAAGTGGAGAGCGGAAAGTGGGTTAAGTGAAGAACTTTAGAATTCTAGAATTTTAGAACTTTAGAAGATTTTTAAAGAATTAAGTCTCAAATTAGCCCTCAGCTATCGCTCATTGCTCGAGGCAAAAGGAAAAAATTATTAACATTAAATCAAAATACCTATGAAAAAAACATTACTATTTGCCGCATGTGTGCTGTTGGTGATGCCATTATCGATATTTTTATCAAATGACTTCTTCAAATCACTATAAATAACACAGTTATGAAAAAGATTATTTTGTTTTTATTTGTTTTTATAGCATTATCTGCCAATTCCCAAATTGTAGATATAGAACCTTCTTGGGAATTAAATCCAACGGGCGATCCTCCATGTGACGATGTAGAAAAAGTAGTTGCTAGTCTGCTGGAAATGAATAATGGCGATTTTGTTGTTTCAATTGTTCCTCTTTATCCAGGTGGTGAGGCAAAACTTGTGAAGTTTGATCAGAATGGCAATATGTTACAGGAAACCATATTGCATTATGACGAAAATTATGAAGTCGCTACCATTCTGCTTGATGAATGGAATGGTACGATGAATGCGTTCATGATACTTTGCAATATGACGGAGAACAATGCAGTCATCATGCATTCATACATATTTGAAGATGCTACGACAAGCGAACTAGAGGAGATATGGAGAAAAGAGTTTACTGAAAGTCGTGATCTTAGAGTGTACTCCGATCGTATTTTAATAGATAAAAACGGCTGCAGAACTTTTATGTTTGAATTTTCAGAATATCCAATTGTTACACCTGTAGATTATTATCCCGTTATTTTAAAAATTGACGCAAATCTCGATGTTGTTTCAGAAAAGGAATACGAAAGTGAAGAACTGAATAATAGCAATATGCCATATTGTTGTTTTACATACAGTGCGGATTCGACACAATATTATTATGTGTCATATAACAGTACAGAACATCCGTATGGTTATTTTATGAATGTCTTTGATATGGATTTAAATCTGACAGAACAGATACCATTTGTTTCTGATCCTCCTATTGATCTTCAGTCATTCGGTGGAAACTGGAGCCAAAATCCTTATGATGGAAAAATCTATGGTTTAGGAAATAAATATGACATATACACACTGAAAGACAGATGTGCGTTTAAAATAGATGTTGAAAACAATAAGGTAAATTGTTTGAGGCTAACGACTACACCGAAAGATGTTCGTGTGGATAATGCTGTGGGAACAAATCTATGCTTCATGCCCAATGGCGATATTATTGGACAAGCGGCTTATAATACCGATTTATGGTTTCAATTTAAACCGGATGGTTACTGGATTTATATGCCTGTCTTCGACTCAAATATGAAAAAGAAGTCGGAATGGTATTACACTATGGGTATAAATTACAATCAGCATATATTTAATATTTATCCTACAAAGGACGACGGTGTTATTTTATTGGGCCGAATACGATTTGAGATGGGTGGAGATCTCTTTTGGGAGCCATATATCGTCAAATTCCCCGCATCAGCATTTAATCCTGACAACATAGAAGAAGCGCACGCTCATGGTCTGCATCTAGCTGTCGCTTACCCAAATCCAGGAGGCGATGTGATGAATATCAGAACCGGTTTGCGTAATGCTGTTTTATCTGTCTATGATATTCAAGGAAGAAAAATCCACGAACAGGAAATAACAGACGACGTCACTTCAATAGATGCTTCTAATTGGCAAAGTGGAACTTACGTTTGGAAATTAGGAATGAGGAATGAGGAATTAGGAATGAAGGAAGTGGAGAGCGGAAAATGGGTTAAGTGAAGAATTCAGAAACTCAGAAGTTATGTCAACAGACAACAGACTTTGTGCACGGTGCCTGAGCCTGTCGAAGGCACAACTCTCGGCGCTTCGACAAGCTCAGCGACCGCATACTCAAGGACTGTTGACAGTTGTCCGTTGACCGTTGACTTTAGCTGCCATTTCTGAGGTTCTAAAATTCTAAGATTCTTAAATTCTAAAAAATAGTGCCGAAGGTACGACAGAAAAACAAAACGCTGTTCTGTCGCGCTTTCGGCGCTTTGATTTATTTTAAAATATTGTTTTGTAGGAATTTTTAAAATTCTAAAGATTCTCGCAATGGCGCAAAGTATCGCAAAGTAATTCTCTGCGTTGCTCTGCCTATTTGCGAGAGATAAAAAAGCGCTTCAACAAGTTCGTTAGGTCTTGCTCATGGCTCGCTGCTCGATGCTCATCATCCCTCCTGCGTTAGGGATTGGAGCGGCATCCTTTTGAAGCGAAGCGGAAAAAGATATAGCGGAAAGCCCGACGGCGGAGCGAAGCGGAGACGGAACGCCCAAAGAAAGAAGACTACAAGTCAACAAGACTACATGACTACAAGTTGTTGGGGTGATGTGGTTTTCACATAAAAAACATTTCGTGTAGTTTCGTGTGGTTTTGTGGATGGAAGATTTCAGGAATTGAGGAACTGAGGACTTCATCACTCCATTACTCCATCACTCCATTGCTTCATCACTAAAAAAAGTTCAACAGCCAAAGTTCAAAGTTCAACGGCCAAAGTCCTTCTGAGATTCTGAGATTCTGAATTTCTTGTATCAAAAAAAACATGTAGTCTTGTGGTCTTGTGGTCTTGTTGACTTTTTTCTTATCTTTGCACCCTTATTTATTTATAAATCTATTATGAGAAAATTAGTCTTTACCTTAATGATTGTTTTATCATTTTGCGGTTTGGGTTTCGCTCAGAATGTCATCGAGCCTGAATTACAAAATGTATTAAACCAAAAAGGCGATGAGATGATAAGTGTCAACATCATCTTGAAATCGCAGATGGATTCAGAGAGACTGACAGCATGCGCTGCAAAAGCGACCGACAAGCAAGTCAGACGTAACATCATGATCGACGAGCTCAAGCTCTTCTCCGAAAAAGAACAACAAGAAATCTTATCAATCCTCAATGCAGAAGCAAAGAGCAACAGAGCTGCCGACATCAAAGGCCACTGGATGACCAACTACATCAACTGTAGCACCACACGCGATGTTATCTATCTCCTCGCCCAACATCCAGATGTGATGATGATTGGCTACGACCAAGAGAAATATCTTCTCTGGGACGAGAAGGCAGAAGCCGTTGAAGGCACAAGAGAAAGCACAACACAGAACATCACTAAAGTCAATGCCGACGACGTTTGGGCGTTAGGTTACACAGGCAAAGGCGTCATCGTCGCTGTAATAGACACTGGTGTCAATTACAACCACGTTGACATTGCCGACCACTTATGGGACGGCGGCGCTGAGTTCCCACACCACGGATATAACGTATATTACAACAACAACGACCCTATGGATAAGTTCGGTCACGGAACACACTGTGCCGGCACTATCTGCGGTGACGGCACCTCAGGCACCAAGACCGGCATGGCTCCAGACGCGACACTCATGATCGTGCAAGCCCTCAGCAACGAAGGCGGAGGTTCAGTAGACTATATCAACAAAGGTATGGAATGGGCTATCGAGCATCATGCTGACGTATTGAGTCTGTCGTTAGGCATCCCTAACTCATCAGTGACAGAGAGAACAATCTTACGTCGCACCTGCGTCAACGCCTTAAATCTCGGCATAGTAGCAGCCATCGCTGCAGGTAACGAAGGCGACATGCAATGGCAGGCTCCTATACCAAATAACGTACGTGTTCCTGGCAGCTGTCCTCCACCATGGTTACATCCTGACCAAGCCGACGTCAACCCAGGCGAATTGTCATGTACAGTATCTGTCGGCGCTGTCAACTATAACGACATCGCTGCAAGCTTCACATCACATGGTCCTGTGACATGGCAAAACACTGAATTTGCCGACTACGCCTACCAACCAGGTATAGGCCTCATCCGTCCTGACGTATGCGCTCCAGGCGTCGACATCGTCTCTCTCGACTACCTCAACAACACCGGACACGTATCAATGGACGGAACATCAATGGCAACTCCATGCGTCGCTGGCATCATGGCTCTCATGTTAGAGAAAAGAGCCGACCTCACCCCTGCTGAGATCTGCAGGATATTAGAGACAACAGGCGCAAAACTCACAGCGACAAAGAGCAACGTCACAGGTTCAGCTCGCGTGGACGCATTGGCAGCGATAGAAGCTATCGACAACGGCAGCTTCATGTATGTAAGCCACTGCATCAACGATGAGGAGATAGGCAACGGCAACGCTAATATCAACGCTATGGAACAAGCTAAGCTCGAAATTACATTCACCAACGACTCAGAAGAGACATTCAGCAATGTGAAGGCTGTCATGAGAACAAGAAACGCCATGGTAAGAATAGACGACTCCATCGCTGAAATAAACAACATAGGAGCATTCGACACTATTGCCATCACCAACGATTTCACATTCACCCTCGACGAGACAGCATCATGCAGAGCATTAATAGCATTCGACATCTATTTCTACGATTCTAACGACGAGTTCATCTCCGTATTGAGAGCTCCAGTTATAGTAAGCGGCAGCGACATAAAGATGGCTTCTATCATTGTTGAAAACGACAACAACGGCAACGGCATACTCGAAGCTGGCGAGACAGCAGACTTCGGCGTAGTACTCAACAACATGGGCAACGAAATGGAAGTAGCATTCAACGCCACTTTATTATGCGAAGACAGCGACATCACCATCAACACCAGCGAGACACGCTTCAACTCAATAGGCAGCACTTCTTCTGCAGTGGCATTCTTCAACGTCACATTATCAGAAAACGTAAGCGACATATTCAGCATCCCATTCATCATGAACATCGAAAACGATTTCTTGACAGAAACATTGGAATTCACATATTCAAACGCTTGCAACATACTCTTCGAACTTAGAGACGAATATGGCGACGGCTGGGACGGCGCAGTTTTAATTGTAAAGTACAGCGACGGCACTCCTGACGACGCTTTCACAGTAAGCAACGGCGCTTCAAAGACATATACAAGACAGATAGGCGCTGGAGTAGAGGTGACACTCGAATGGATGAAAGGCGCATGGGATATGGAATGCAGCTTCGTCATAAAGAAAGAGAATGGTTCTGTGATATACCAGAATGGCGGCTCTTTAAACAACGGCTTCCTCTACTCATGGATCAACGACTGCTCTATCGTCAACGCTAGTTTCGAGATGTGCGAGCCAGTACAAAACCTCAGCAACAACACAGAAGCTGACGCTAACGTAAACATATCATGGGAAGCTCCAGCAAACGGCGAAGCTATCGCATACGAAGTCTACCGCAACTCAAGATTCTTGGGAACAACAGAAGAACTCTCATTCACCGACGAGACAACAATAGGCAGAGGCATCTACACATACAGCGTAAGACCAGTCTATGACAACTGCTTCGGAACATTCGAAAATGTAGAGGTATCTTATTTTGACAATGTATGCGAAGAACTCGTAAACATAAAGGTCTCCGTCTATCCTAACCCATCAAACAACAACTTCAACATCGTATGTGAAAACATGACAAGAGTTAGAGTCTACAACCTTATGGGCGCGATGATATCAGACGAACAAGTCAGCGGCAGCAAACATATCGTCAGCGGACTCGAATCAGGAATATACTTCATCAATATAGAAACAAATAACGGCAACCTGACACATAAGGTTGTTAAATTCTAAACATATAGAGACGCACAATGCTGCGTCTCTATTTTTTACCACCATGAGAAAAATATTCTACACATTAGCATTCTTATTCCTCAGTAATATCGCATTCTCTCAAAACACCATCGACCCGATATTACAAGAAGTATTATATCAAAAAGACAATGAGCTGGTAAGTGTCAACATTATACTCAAAGCCCAGATAGACCATGACGCTCTTCAGGAAAAAGCCAAAAGAGTGACTGACAAGAAGAGCCGACGCGACATGCTCGTAGACGAGTTCAAGCTTTTCACAGAGAAAGAACAGAACGAAGTCATGTCTATTCTCATTGCAGAAGAGAGAAACGGCAGCGTCAGCGACATAAAGAGTCATTGGCTCTCCAACGCCATCAGCTGCAAGGCATCACGCGAAGTCATCCATCTTCTTTCAAAACATAACGACATAGAACTTATAGGTCATGACAAAATGCAATATATGTGTTACGAGCATACGACAGAAGACGTTGTTGTTGAAGATAACAGAGAGATGGAACTGACCGACAATATCATAATGGTCAATGCCGACAAGGTATGGGATATGGGCTACACCGGCAAAGGCGTGCTTGTAGCCATCCTCGACTCTGGCGTCAACTATAACCACCTTGACCTCGCCGATCACTTATGGGACGGCGGATCTCAATATCCTAACCACGGATATAACATCATCAACAACACCAACGACCCTATGGACCATTTCGGTCACGGAACACACTGCGCAGGTACAATATGCGGCGACGGAACCTCAGGATTACGTACTGGCATGGCACCAGACGCCACACTTATGTGCGTCAAAGTTCTCGACGACTACGGTTACGGCAGCACCAGCGCCTTCAACTCAGGCATGGAATTCGCCATCGAACATCAAGCCGACATCATCAGCATGTCGCTCGGCGTGATGAATGCCAGCGTCACCGACAAAACCTTGCTGCGCAACACCTGCGTCAACGCTCTTCAACTAGGAGTCATAGCATCAGTAGCAGTAGGCAACGACGGACAAATGACAATGGTACCTGTCCCTAACAACGTGAGAACCCCAGGCAACTGTCCTCCTCCATGGATACATCCTGACCAGGAAGTCAATGCCGGTGGTCTTTCATGCGTGGTGGCAGTAGGCGCTATCGACTTCAACGAAAACATGTACGAAAACGGCTCCAAAGGACCTGTCACATGGACAGACACCGAATTCAACGACTATCCTTATAACCCTAACATAGGCTTGATACGTCCCGATATCTGCGCTCCTGGCGTGGGAATAAAATCACTCGACCACGACAACAATGACGGATATAACCTCAAGACAGGAACGTCTATGGCGACACCTTGCGTAGCAGGCATTCTCGCACTCATGCTGGAAAAAGAAAACAACTTAAGCCCAGCAGAACTTTGCATGACGATAGAGACAACAGCAAAGAAACTCACCGAGAACAAAAGCAACCTCACAGGCTCTGGACTCATCGATGCTTACAACGCCATCATAAATATCAAGAAAGGTGACTTCAACTATTCAGAAATAACCATCAACGACAAAGAAGGCAACGATAACGGAAATATCAATGCTGACGAAGACATCAAATTAAGCGTCAATATCATCAATAATGGCGAGACAGAATACAGCAATATCAAAGCCATCTTGAGTTCAAAAAACAACAATGTTGAGATTATCGATAACGAAGCTTTCATCAGTAACATCGACGCTAACGGAGAATTTAAAATCGTTGATGAATTCAGCTTCCATGTTAACGAAAACACAGCATGCAAGAGCGAACTGACTTTCGACATAGACTTTTATAACAGCAGCAACGAGAAGATATCTTCATTCAGCTTCATGCTTTACGTAAGCGGATACAAGCTGGAGTTCGCTTCTTTCGTTGTTGAAAACGATGACAATGACAACGGATTACTTGAAGCCGGAGAGACTGCAGACCTAGGCATCATAATAAACAATACAGGAAATGAAATAGCTTTAGAAGTAAACGGACTTTTATCCAGCGAAAGCGAAAGCATAACAATCAACAATAGCGAGTCGTCATTCAGCTCATTAGGCTCAATGTCTTCATCTGTGGCATATTTCAACGTGACATTATCAGAAAATGTTGGAGAAACATTCGAAATCCCATTTACTTTAACAACAACAGATTATTACGAAAAAACCAGCGAATTCACATTGAGTTACGCTAATGCCTGTGACATTATTTTCGAACTCAATGATGCATACGGCGACGGATGGAACGGAGCTTCATTGATAGTGAAATTCGATGACGGAACAGAAGACAAGACCTTAACAATTCAAAATGGAAATTACGAGACTTATACCTTTAATGTGAAGGCCAATGTGGAAGTAAGCCTGGAATGGGAGAAAGGCGAATACGACTCAGAATGCAGCTTCGTTGTGAAAAAAGCTAATGGCAATATCATTTACAGCAGCCCATCATTCCAAAACAAAGGCGAGTTCCTCTTCTCTTGGATCAACGAATGTTCATGCGCAAACATGAGTTTCAACATGTGCGATGCCGTTCAAAACCTTCAAGGCGAACAAAAGCAAGACGTAATAGAATTAAGCTGGAACGCTGCCGGTGATGCTACCTCATACGACATATATCGCGGCAGCAGGTTCTTAGGCAACACATCAGAAACAACATTCACCGACGATTACGAACTAATCGACGGAACAACTTATTTATATAATGTACAAGTTGTCTATTCCGATGAGACATGTGTAGGCAAATTATCTACAACAGAAGTGACATTCAGCACTGAGTCGGTCAGCGAAAATGGAATCATCAACGTTTCTGTTTTTCCTAATCCTAACAATGGCGAGTTCATCGTCAAATGCGACAACATGAATCGCATAACAGTTTATAACGTTATCGGTTCTATAGTGAAAGATATTGAAGTAAATACAGATAGTTTTGTTATCGAAGGATTAAATTCCGGTGTTTATTTTGTCAACATCAGAAACAACGACAGCAACATCATCAAGAAAGTTGTTGTAAGGAATTAAGGAATTGAGGATTTGAGGAATTGAGGAATTAATTTTTGGTTCCTCAGTTCCTTAATCCTTAGTTCCTACAAAATCGTTTTAACGATTTTGTCAATAGATATTCCTTCTGCTTCGGCGCTATAATTTCTGACGAGACGATGACGTAATATAGGCAGTGCCACTTCTTGTACGTCTTCGATGTCAGGAGAAAGTTTTCCCTTCAAAAGAGCATTAGCCTTAGCACCTATTACTAAATATTGCGATGCGCGAGGACCAGCGCCCCAGCTAAGATATTTGTTGCTCCATTCGTGAGCTCGTTCGGTGTTAGGACGAGTGCGTGACACCAGACCTACAGCATATTCATATACGTTATCAGCTACAGGCACACGGCGTACCAAGTTTTGGAAATATACTATCTCCTCGGCATTCATCACAGGGTTTATATCAGTGACTTTAGCAGAAGTTGTGTTTTTCACCACTTCAATCTCTTCTTCGTAAGTAGGATAATCCAGCTGAAGGTTAAACATGAAACGGTCGAGCTGAGCTTCTGGAAGAGGATATGTTCCTTCTTGTTCTATAGGATTTTGTGTTGCGAGAACGAAGAAAGGAGCATCGAGTTTATATGTCTTTCCTGATATTGTCACATGTTTTTCCTGCATTGCTTCGAGGAGAGCTGCCTGTGTTTTAGGAGGAGTTCTGTTGATCTCGTCGGCGAGGATGATATTGGAGAACACCGGACCTTTGACGAATTTGAACTGACGTGAGTCGTCGAGTATCTCAGTACCGAGGATATCAGACGGCATGAGGTCGGGTGTGAATTGAATACGATTGAAAGAAAGTCCGAGTGCACGTCCGATAGTACTAACCAACAGAGTCTTGGCGAGACCAGGAACGCCAACCAGCAAGACATGTCCTTGGCAAAACACCGACAATATAGTATTATGTATGATTTCGTTTTGACCAACGATAACCTTGGAAATCTCTTTCTTCAGCAGTTCATATTTTTGTACGAGTGCCTTGGCACCTTCAACGTCAGACTTAAACATATTCAATCTTTATAAAATTATTCTGCAAAATTCCAATCAAACATAAAGTCACATTCTCTGAAGTCATCTATGACTCTGATATAGGCCTTTTGTGATTTATTAGCAATCCATTTATTTATTATCTCCTCACGTTTCTGCTGCATAGCCCAATCGCGGATGAGAGTATAGTCATCGTTGAGGTTTGCCTTATGAGGTGCTGTTATCTTCTTAAGGTAGAGGAGTCGGTAAGCGTCTTTGTTGTCAGATGTCTTCATCGGTACAGGAGCGCTTATCTCGCCTACTTTCATTCTGTTGATTGTCACTGACACCTGTTGGTCCAGTTCAGCAGCGTCGAAGAGTGTGCTGCCGGTACTTGGGTTGACGAGTATACCGCCGCTTATTCTATCTTTCTCATCGCTGAATTTACGTACTGCCTCGTCGAAGGTTATGCTGTCGTTTTTGATGAGACCGGCAATAGAGTCGAGTTCATCGTAAGCCTGCTGCAACGATTCTGGCGACACTTTCACTGTCAGCAATATATGACGTACGTTGATGAAGTCGCCGCGACGTTCTATCATCTGTATGATATGGAAGCCGAATTCTGTCTCCACCACTTCTGATATCTCGCCATCGCGGAGGTTGAAAGCAGCAGCCTCGAATTCAGGGGCAAACTCACCTCTGCCATGAAATCCCAGTTCACCGCCTTTCTTAGCAGAACCCGGGTCTTCTGAATAAAGAAGAGCCAATGTTGAGAAACGTTCTCCGTCGAGGATACGCTTACGCATCTTATAAAGTCTGTCTTTTACTTCAAGTTTCTGGTCTAATGTGATTGGAGGTCTCTTGACGAGATGAGCTATCTCATATTTTGAGTTGACCATAGGCACGCTGTCTTTAGGTATGTCGTTGTAACATTTTCTTACCTCTGCTGGTGTCACCTCCACATTAGCAAGTATAGCCTGCTGAACCTGCTCAACCAACATCTGGTCTTTTCTCATACGACGCAGTTCTTCCTTGATCTCCGACATGCTCTTTTTATAATATTTCTCCAGGTTTTCCTGTGAGCCCAGCTGAGCTATGAAATAACGTACCAAACGATCCACCTCAGCATCAACCTGTTCATCAGTCACGGTGATACTATCCATCTCAGCCTGGTTAAGCATGAGTTTCTGGAACATAAGGTCTTCCAGGATCTCGCATCTGATTGAGCTTGCACTGCCTTTGATGCCGCCTTGTAATCTGAACTGCATATATTGGGCTTCAATATCCGACTGAAGTATGATATTCTGTCCAACAACAGCCACTACCCTATCGATAACCTGTGGCTCCTGTGCCTTTGACGGAACCATCATAAATACAAAAAATAAAGCTACAAAAAAACCTAGCACTTTGTTGTCATGTCGTCTTGCCATCTTGTTGTCTTGTTGTCTCGTTGTCTTTAATAAACCTCAAAAGCCTTGTCCTGCACTGCTTTTGAATATAAGTCTTCATATAATTTTTCCAACAGCTCTTTCTTTCTGTTGCTTAGGATGATGTATTTTATCCTCTCCACCTCCATCTCGCATGGCGAGACCTCATTAACGAATCTATATTCGCAAAAACGTATCAGTGTAGAGACATCATCTTTATTAACAACGATATATTTATTTTCGTTCAAGAAAGATTTGTTGTCTTTTACTTTCAAATCAAATTGTTCCACCACTTCTTCGAAGTTACGCCATTCGTCTATATTAAGATCATAGGAGAATGCATATTCTTCTGACAGTGAAGCTATGGAATCCACCATTATATTGTCATAGTCGCGGAACAGCTTTATGAAGAGCCATTTCTTCTTGCTGTCTTTAGGAAGGTCTACGGAGACCATCCTCACCACGTCGCGATTGAGGCGGAACTCATCGCTATTATTGTTATAGTATTCTTTTATTTGGTCTTCGGTCACCTCAGTGTCGAGGTTTTGTTTTATCAGTTCTGTCTCATATTTATTTATCACCAAAGAGTTGCGATATTCTTCCAGCCGTTTGGTGAAGTCGAGTTGGTCTGGTTCGAGGTTGTTTTCCGCTTGTCGCACGAGAAGCTGGTTGCGTACCCATTTATCGATATATACCTTAGAGCGCAGCACGCTATCGCTATAGCTTATACCTTCATAAAAAATGTTTTCCATGTCAGTCTTATATAAGTTCTTTCCATACACAGAGACTATTATCTCTCCTTTTTCTTGTCTTTGATCTTGACAGGAAATGAGGAAAAAAACAGATATAAGACCGACAAGGGATAAACGCATTTCTTATTTGTTATAGTTTTCTTTTACCTTATTTAAAAGTTTCTCGTTAATTGTCACAGGATATTTCTCTCTGAGCTGTTCGAGCCATTGTTGTTCAAGTTCTGCCTGATATCCTGATGTTACAAGACCTCTTGCTTCCTTGAATGTCTTAGCTTCTGGCTGACGTACTTCAACAATCTTAACGATTTGTGTTGAGTTATCTACTTTAGAAGGATAAAGAGCTATTGTGCCTTCTTTCCATTCAGTAGCGTCAACATTTACGTTATCGCCTTTTTGGTAGTATGAGAAACGTGCAGAAGCCTGTGATTTATTTTCTCTTAAATAATTACGTAATGAGTCGACTTCTATGCCTTCTACAAGAAGATTCTTGATTTCTTCGACATTGTCTTGGCGTTGGCATGTAACAAGCATAGCTTTGACGCGGTCGTTCCACATATATGATGACTTGTTTCTTTCATAGTAGTCTTGCAAGCCTACTGAATCTTGAGCAGCCTTGTTCCATACCTCGTTTTCCATCAATGAGAACAACAAGATGCCATCATGATATTCTTGTACCAATGCCTTGAATTCTGGATATTTGTTTTCGAGTTTTGAGTCTTCGTAAGCGAACACTTCTTGTTGCAAGAAGTTATCATAAAGCTGATATGCATAAGCTGCTGGTGTCATGAAGCCTTGTCTCTTCTGTTTTGCATAGATATAATCGATGAAATCCTGTACTGTCCATGATTTGTCTTTAGTAGAGAAGAGCACTTGTTTGACGTTGACATTTTCGTCAGCCTGATATTTAGCTTCGATGATAGTGCTGTCAATTGTAGCGATGAAAGCGTCTTTAACCTTATTGTTTTCCTTAAAGTCATTATCTTTCATGATACGTTTCATAGCGATTTCTTCGCTGAGCTGACCGCGCATATCTCTTTCAACTTTTTCCTTTATCTTTTCTTGTTCATATTCGAAGGTTCCAGGAGTTGTTGTTCCGACCAATTTGATGATATGGTATCCGAAGTCAGTTTTTACTGGTGCTGCTATTTGGTTAGGTTCCAATGATTTCACTGCAGAGATGAATTCTGGCACTATCTGATTTACTCTGAAAGGAGAGAGCACGCCGTTGTTAGCGATAGTTCCTTTGTCGTCAGAATATCTTCTTACGTAATCTGTCCAGTTTTTATCGTCGTTGATTACTTCGTTGTAGATGTTTTCAGCTTTTATCTTAACGATAGAATCATTTTTTGTTGGGTCGTTAGAGTCGACAGCGAGGAAGATGTGAGCTGCTCTGATGTAGCCTAATGCTGGAGTCTTGCTGTTGACTTTAATGATATGATATCCGAATGAAGAACGTACTGGCATTGAGATGCTGCCTTCTGCTGTGTTATATACGCCTGTCTCGAAAGGATATACCATATCGAACACTGTGAAATATCCGAGTTCGCCGTGGTTGCCTTTGTATGCTTTTCTCACGCCTGGGATTTCTTCATAGTCGCGTGCTGATGGGTCGTCTGACAATTCAGCTGCCAATGCGCCGAAGTCTTCGCCTTTCATTGCGCGCTCACGTATTGACATGGCTTTTTTGTAAGCTGCCATTGTGTCGGCAGGAACAGCGTTGACATCGCATTTGATGAGGATATGAGCTGCATTGACATCATATTGCATTCTTTCGTAAGCTTCTTTTACCAGTTCGTCAGTGATGTCATCGTTTGAGAAATAAGGCTTTGCTAATTGCTGGCGATAGTTGTTGAGTTCCTTGATGAACGATGGGGTTGTATCCATCTTAAGGTTTTCTGCTTCTGCCACTTTGAGTTTGAAGTCGATATATAGGCTGAGATATTCGTCGACATTTTTCTTGTCGATGACGTCGGTGTTGACATTGTTTTTCTCATAAGTATCCATGAATTCCTTAACGGATATCTCTTTATCGCCTATAGTGATGAGAGTCTTTTTAGTATAAGACTGAGCTAATAGTAATGAAGGCATCATCATGAGACATAGAGCGATGAGCCATGCTTTGCGTGTTTGTTTTCTTGTCATATATTATTATCGTTTATAAGAGGTAACGATTGAAATTAAACAATATTATTATCTTATTTAAAATTATATAGAGACGCACTGCGGGAGTACGTCTCTATAAATATAATCTTATGTCTTATGCTTTTGTGCTATAGTTAGGAGACTCAGCTGTGATTGTGATATCGTGTGGGTGGCTTTCGCGCATACCTGAAGCTGTTATCTTGATGAACTGAGCTTTTTGCAAGTCGCTGATTGTTCTTGAGCCTGTGTAGCCCATACCAGCGCGGAGACCGCCTACCAATTGATAAACGACTTCTGAGAGGCTGCCTTTGTAAGGAACGCGACCTACGATGCCTTCTGGAACGAGTTTCTTGATATCGTCTTCCATATCTTGGAAGTAACGGTCTTTAGAACCGTTCTGCATAGCTTCGAGAGATCCCATGCCACGATATGTCTTGAATTTTCTTCCTTCGAAGATGATAGTGTCGCCTGGAGATTCGTCGACGCCAGCGAACAATGAGCCTGCCATGATTGTTGAAGCACCAGCAGCGATAGCCTTGACGATGTCGCCTGTATAACGGATACCGCCGTCAGCGATTACAGGGATGCCTGTGCCTTGGAGAGCTTGAGATACATTGTAAACAGCTGTAAGCTGAGGAACGCCGATACCAGCGATGATACGTGTTGTACAGATTGAGCCTGGTCCGATACCGACTTTGATAGCGTCGATGCCTGTCTTGGCCAATTCGCGTGCTGCGTCAGCTGTTGCGATGTTACCGACAACGATGTCGATGTTAGGGAATTTCTTGCGTAACTCCTTAGCCACGTTGATAACGTTTTGTGAGTGACCGTGAGCTGTATCGATATTGATAGCGTCAACGCCTTCTGCTACGAGAGCCTCTGCTCTTTCCATTGTGTTAGCAGCGATACCAACTGAAGCTGCTACGCGCAAACGGCCGAGAGAGTCTTTGCTTGCATTAGGACGAGCCTTGATTTTAATGATGTCTTTATATGTGATGAGACCGATGAGATGGTTTTCTTTGTCAACGACAGGTAATTTCTCGATGCGATGTCTTTGAAGAATCTCAGCTGCTGTAGCGAAGTCTGTAAACTCAGGAGCAGTGACGAGATTTTCTTTGGTCATGACTTCACAGATAGGACGCTTCATGTCTTGGATGAAACGGATGTCACGATTTGTCACTATACCTACTAATACATTGTTAGCGTCAACGACAGGGATACCGCCGATATGGTTTTCGCTCATTATTCTGAGAGCCTCGCCTACCATAGCTGTTTCTCTGATTGTAACAGGATCTATGATCATACCGTTTTCAGCACGCTTGACTTTGCGTACCTCTGCAGCCTGACGTTCGATAGTCATGTTTTTGTGAAGAACACCAATACCACCCTCTTGAGCGATAGCGATAGCCATAGCTGCTTCTGTTACAGTATCCATACCTGCTGTTACGATAGGTATGTTAAGCTGAATGTTACGAGAGAAATTTGTGCTTAAATTTGTGTCTCTAGGAATGATATTGCTGTATGCCGGCACTAACAAAACATCGTCGTATGTAAGACCGCCTTCGATAAATTTTACTGTATCTGACATAATGTAAAAGTTTTTTAGTTACAAAAATATAAATTGGGCAAAGATAATAAAAAATTCTTGTCGCTCAACAATACAAACGACAAGAATTTTTAATTTGAAACCACTAATGGTATGACTAAAGGCTAAAGGCTAATGACAAATGTTTTTAACCTCCTAGCCTTAGCCCTTTGCCTTTAGCCTTTCAACCTTAAAGGACTATCAGTCTTTCTGTTTTAACTGACTTATTTCCTTCTACACTGATGTAATAGATTCCTGAACTATATCCTGAAGTATTGATTTCTATTTCATTTGAATTCACTTCAATTTCCTCAACCAAAACTCCTAAACAGTTGTAAATCTTAACTACTGACATCTGACCGCCGACAGCTGATACCTTAACAAAGTCTTTAGCAGGATTTGGATAGATGTTGACATTTGTTTCTTCAACTTCCTTAACTCCTACCCAATCGTTGACAATGACTTTCGCCACTGGAACAGATGTCTTTCCGCCAGCATAAACAGCAACGACTTCTGCCACATGGAATTTGCCATCTGAATACATCGACTCTGCTATATTCTGTGTCTGATAACTCAACTCTGTGTAGTTCTCTGCCATCAATATGCCATCAACATAAATGTTATATCCCATTGGCTCGCCTGCTTCTGGTGCATCCCACTCAACATAAAGTGTCAAATCGTCACCGCCGATGCCCGCCATCATATTTTGAACTGGATATACATGTGTGTCTGCTGCATAAGCGAAACGGCTGTTATAAACTTCTTTGGTTGTATAGTCTTGCAACCACAAAACAACTTCCAAATCATTCATGCCTTCAACGAAAGTAGAACTCATATCCAAGGAATATTCAAGACGTTGATATTCGCCTGACTTGATGCTAATTTCCTCGCCTTGTGCATCTCCCGACATCTTCATCATAACATGGCGATAGAAAGGTTCTTCGTCATTTATAACATTCTTCAATGTTATCTTCTCATTTACAGATACGTATGCTCTTACATTATTCAATTCAGCATATGACATGAAATCTGCTATGACTTTAACGGTGCTGCCTTCAACCATAAATGTTCCTCTGACATCTTGATATGACGGAACTTGAAGCGCATCCTCAAATGTCTCTTCTGTTGCAGATCCATAACCTTGACTTACGGCATCAAGGAAAATATGTGGAGTTGTTGTAACTGCGTAATATGACTTTCTTATGAGACTTTCCTCTGTGCAGTAAGGGTCGGCACTTGGATAGTCGATAGGATATTTCACGTATGAACATTTTCCTTCATTGGCAGTTGCCAGACTATACATAATCTCGTTTACCGCAGCGCATGGATATACGCATGCTGAACTTGTGAAATGCTCTATAAGAACCACTCTATCACTTGTTTCCATAGCGACATAGATGTCTTTCATTTTGAAGTTGTTACTTGCTTCTTCATCAGCGCCTCCGTTGACAGATGAAATATACAAGTCTATGTTATGTGGAGTATCATAACCCCATACGCCAGCCTGAAACGCATCTTTCCATACAAATTGAGCTGATTCAAAGGAAGACAAATTGGTGTTATATGTCTTTGTCTCATAACCGTCTGCATAGTCAACGGAAAGATTAACACTGAAAGTTTCTATTTTTTCAGAACCAAGGTTTCTTACTGTAAACACCAAATCCTGAGAACCTCGTGCCACTATAGTAGGAGTGTCGATGCTTACAAGTTCTGCATCTGTCTCCACCTGCCATATGACTTCGATGTCATCGAAATACCATCCGTTGATGAGGTTTGAGTCGCCATCGAAGAAGATACACATCAAGACATTGTCTTTTCCCATGTCGGATGTTGCCACTGTGATGTTTTCAACGAAAGCCTGAACTGCAGTATACGACTGACTCCATGCTACGTTCCATGTCTCGCCATTGTCGGATGAAGTTGCTACACCTATAGTGTTTGTACCGATATAGTTGTCATGAAAGTGCTTGAAAGAAACCTCCACGCTGGAAATGCCTGTGAAATCTAAAGCAGGCATCACGAGACGCGACACATCAACGAATATTGGCGACCATGTGAGATACATTTCATTAGGATCTCCGCCTGCTTTGGAGCTTGTCGACACCGACCAGTTTTCTTCATGACCGTCAATACGCCATCCTTCTGGCAATTCGGTCGAATCGAAAGTCTCTTTCAAAAGAAGACCTCTACTTTGCGCTGATACTGTTACGCTTAACAACAACGCAAATACTAAAAAATAAAATCTTTTCATAAAACTTTTTTTAAAAAACTCAGAGATTTTGTACCATTGAACTAAGAACATGAATTCCTAATTCCTAATTCCTAACTCCTAATTCCTAACTAAAAGAGACGCATCAATGTTTCTTTATATTAATTGACACGTCTCTATTTGTTATGGACGTGATAAATCGCGTCCCTACAGTTATCTTATTTCTTCAAAGTTGCCAATTGTTGCTCGATAACTTTGATCTTTGCTTCAGCGTCTGATTTTTTCTTTCTTTCTTTATCGACGACTGCTGCTGGTGCGCCATTGACGAATTTTTCATTTGACAATTTTGCTTCAACAGATTTCAAGAAACCTTGTGCGTATGCCAATTCTTCTTCCAACTTCTTGATCTCTGCTTCTGTATCGATATTGTCTGTAACAGGGATGAAATATTCTGTTGCCTTTACCAAGAAACCGAATGCATCCTGTGGTGTTTCTGTCACATAATTTACTGAACTTACATTACATAACTTCATGATGACTGCGTCGAATTCTTTGTTGACGCTGCCGTCTTTATCAACAACGATGAGTTCGATAGATTCTTTCATTGAGATGTTCTTCTCAGCGCGGATCTTACGGATGTTGTTGATAACGTCTTGAGTGAACAAGAACTGATTCAATATGTCATTGTCAACGACTTTTTGTGCTGGTTGTTGAGCGATGATTAGGTCGTCGCCGTCGTTGCGATCTTTCAAGAGATGCCAGATATCTTCTGTGATGAAAGGCATGAATGGATGCAAAATCTTCATGAGGTTCTCGAAGAATGTCACTGTAGCGTTGTAAGTTACAGCGTCTAATGGCTGACCCATTGGAGCTTTAACCATTTCGAGATACCATGAGCAGAAGTCGTCCCAAACGAGTTTGTAGATACCCATCAAAGCGTCAGAGAGACGATATTTGTCGAGGTTGTCGTTTGTTTCTTGAAGCACTTGTTGGAAGCGTTCTTCAAACCATTTCACTGCCATCTTAGCTGTTTCTGGTTGAGCGATGTTTTCGTCAACATTCCAGCCTTTTACGAGACGGAGGGCGTTCCACATCTTGTTGCAGAAGTTACGTCCTTGTTCGCACAATGCCTCATCGAAAGGAAGGTCGTTGCCAGCAGGTGCTGTGAGCATCATACCAACTCTAACGCCGTCGGCACCGTATTTGTCGATGAGTTCGATTGGATCTGGAGAGTTACCCAATGACTTAGACATCTTACGACCGAGTTTGTCGCGGACGATACCTGTGAAATAAACCTTCTTGAAAGGAACTTCTTTCTGATATTCTTCGCCTGCCATGATCATACGAGCGACCCAGAAGAAGATGATGTCTGGACCAGTGATAAGGTCGTTTGTTGGGTAATAATATTTAAATTCTTCGTTGTCAGGATTCAAGATGCCGTCGAACAATGAGAGAGGCCACAACCATGAAGAGAACCATGTGTCGAGGCAGTCGCTTTCTTGTTGCAAGTCAGCCATTGTCAATTCTTTTCCTGTCTTTTCTATTGCGAGTTTAAGAGCCTCTTCTGCTGTCTCAGCAACCACATAACCACCTTCTGGGAGGTAATAAGCAGGGATTTGGTGACCCCACCAGAGCTGACGGCTGATACACCAGTCTTTTATGTTTTCCAACCAGTGGCGATAGAGGTTGACATATTTTGAAGGATAGAACTGGATGTCGCCTTCGAGAACAGGTTTAAGAGCTATCTCAGCGAGGTGTTCCATCTTGAGGAACCATTGCATTGAAAGTTTTGGTTCGATAGCGACGTGAGTACGTTCTGAGTAACCTACCTTATTATTATAGTCTTCAACTTTTTCGAGGAGACCAGCAGCGTCGAGGTCTTTCACGATTTGCTTACGTACAGCGTCGCGGTCCATGCCTACGTACATGCCAGCTGCTTCGCTGATAGTAGCGTCGTCGTTGAAGATATTGATGCTTTGGAGATTATATTTCTCGCCGAGCATATAGTCGTTCACGTCGTGAGCTGGAGTGACTTTAAGGCAGCCAGTACCGAATTCGATGTCGACGTATTCGTCTTCGATGACAGGGATAGCGCGGCCTACGAGAGGAACGATGACCTTCTTGCCCTTAAGATGTTCGTTCTTAGGGTCGTTAGGGTTGATACACATTGCAGTGTCGCCCATGATTGTCTCAGGACGTGTTGTTGCAACGATAGCGTAAGTGTCTTCACCTTCAACTTTATAACGGAGGTAGAAGAGTTTGCTATGTTCTTCTTTGTAGATTACTTCTTCATCGCTGAGGGCGGTGAGAGCTGCAGGGTCCCAGTTGACCATGCGGACGCCGCGGTAGATAAGACCTTTGTTATATAAGTCGCAGAAGACGCGGATGACGCTCTTGCTGCGTATTTCATCCATTGTGAATGAGGTGCGTTCCCAGTCGCATGAAGCGCCGAGGCGACGGAGCTGTTTGAGGATGATGCCACCGTGTTCGTGAGTCCAGTCCCAAGCATGTTTGAGGAACTCATCACGACTGATGTCGGTCTTCTTGATACCTTGTTGAGCGAGTCTGTTAACAACCTTAGCTTCAGTAGCGATAGAAGCGTGGTCGGTGCCAGGAACCCAGCATGCGTTTTTGCCTTGCATACGAGCGCGGCGTACGAGAACGTCTTGTATTGTGTTGTTCAACATGTGACCCATATGAAGAACGCCTGTTACGTTTGGTGGAGGGATTACGATAGTGTAAGGTTCGCGTTCATCTGGTGTTGAATGAAAATAATTCTTGTCTAACCAATGTTGATACCATTTGCCTTCGGTATCTTGTGGACTGTATTTGCTACTGATTTCCATGTATATCTAGTTTTATTTTATTTTTTCTTAGAATTTGCAAATATAATAAAAAGACTAAAGGCTAAGGGCTAATAGCTAAAGTTTTTTTTAACTCAAAATTCATAGTTGGAGAATAACGAAGGCATCTAGAAAAGAAAGACAATATTTATGTAAAGGCTAGATTATTTTCGAGCTTTTTATTTTATTAACTTAGCCATCACAAAAATTCCTCTTTGATTTCAGAAAAATTTTCTTATCTTTGTACGCTTTTAAAGTCACAAAGTCTTAAAGTCGCAAAAACACAAAGATTTTTGAGATTCTGCGACTTTGAGTCTGCAATTGAAAACGAATTAAAATCATTTATTAATCAAAAAATTAAAAATTATGTTAAAAGGACACCCAAAGGGTTTGTTAGCTGCTGCTCTCAGTAACATGGGAGAAAGATTCGGCTACTACATCATGAACGCGGTTCTCGTATTGTTCCTCTGTTCAAAATTCGGTTTGAATGAAGCAGTTAGTGGTACTAT
>JAFZDU010000074.1 GCA_017561025.1 Bacteroidales bacterium
AATTATCGAATGTGTTCCTAATATCAGCGAAGGTCGCGATATGAACATCATCAATCAAGTTACAGCTGAGATTGAGAAGGTTGAGGGCGTTAAGTTATTAGACGTCGATCCAGGAGCAACAACAAACAGAACTGTTATCACTTTCGTAGGTGAACCTAAGAACGTTTGTGAGGCAGCATTCCGCGTTGTTAAGAAGGCAGCCGAACTCATCGATATGCGTAACCACCATGGTGACCACCCACGTTTCGGTGCTACTGACGTATGTCCTTTGGTTCCAGTCGCAGGTATCACAATGGAAGAAGTAGTTGAATATGCACGTCAACTCGGTGAGAGAATCGGTAATGAATTGGAGATTCCAGTATTCTGCTACGAAAATGCAGCTTTCTCTCCAGAAAGACGTAACCTCGCTGTTTGCCGCGCTGGCGAATACGAAGCATTGGCAGAAAGATTCTCATCAGGCTGCACAGCAGACTTTGGTCCTAAAGTGTTCAACGAAAGAGTCGCTACAACAGGCGCTACAGCAGTTGGAGCACGTGACTTCTTGGTCGCTATCAACTACAACTTGAACACAACATCAACACGTCGTGCTAATGCCATCGCTTTCGACGTTAGAGAAAAAGGCCGTCCAATGAGACAAGGTCCTAAAGTTACAGACAAACCTGTCAAGGACGAAAACGGCAATCCAGTCATGATTCCAGGTTCATTGCCAGGAACAAAAGCTATCGGATGGTTTATCGAAGAATACGGTATCGCTCAGGTATCAATGAACATCACCAATATCGCTAAGACTCCGGTTCACGTTTGCTTCGAAGAAGTATGCAACAAGGCAGCAGCACGTGGCGTCCGCGTTACAGGCTGCGAAATCGTTGGTCTCGTTCCTAAGAGCGTTCTCCTCGATGCAGGCCGCTTCTATCTCGCTAAACAAGAACGCTCATTAGGCGTCAGCGAAGATGAAATCATGAAGATAGCTATCAAGTCAATGGGTCTCGACGACTTGAAACCTTTCAACCCAAAAGAAAAAGTTATCGAATTCTTGCTCGAAGACAACACACAAAAGAAATTGGTTGACATGACATGTGCAGCGTTCGCTGACGAAACAGCAAGTGAAAGTCCAGCCCCAGGCGGCGGTTCTATCTCTGCTTACATGGGTGCATTGGGCGCATCATTGGCAACAATGGTGGCTAACTTGTCATCACACAAACCAGGTTGGGACGACAGATGGGAATTCTTCTCACAATGGGCAGAAAAAGGCCAAGCTGTGAAGAACCAACTCATCGCTTTAGTTGACGAAGACACAAACGCATTCAACAAGATTATGGATGCATTCGGTTTGCCTAAGAAGACTGAAGAAGAAAAAGAAATACGTAAACAAGCTATCGAAGACGCTTCAAAATACGCTATCGAAGTTCCATTCAGAACTATGCAAGTAGCTTTCTCAGCATTCGATGTTGTTGAAGCAATGGTTAACGACGGTAACCCAGCATCAGTGTCAGACGCAGGCGTTGGCGCAATGTGCTGCAGAAGTGCTGTTATGGGAGCTTATTTGAACGTGAAAATCAATGCTGCAGGCATCAAAGATCGCGAATTTGCAGACAAAATGGTTCAAGCAGGTGCTGAAATCGAAGCTAAAGCTATCCAAAAAGAGGCTGAACTCTTGGTTAAGGTTAATGAAATTATCAACAAATAACAGGTAAATAATTGAAAATCAGTCGTGATGACTGTTGAATAATAAAAATAAAAATTTGGAAAAAAGTATTGGCATTTATCAAATAAATGTGTATTTTTGCAATCCAAATTCTGAAAGGAGAAAAAAATGGCAAAGAAGACAAAAGACGCACGCGTACAAGTAATTTTGGAATGTACAGAGCATAAAGCAAGCGGTATGCCTGGTACATCTCGTTACATTACAACAAAGAATAAGAAAAATACACCAGAAAGATTGGAACTTAAGAAATACAACCCAATCTTGAAGAAAATGACAGTTCACAAAGAAATTAAATAAGATTAGGTCATGGCAAAGAAAGTTGTTGCAACATTGCGTACTCTCGGTAAAGAGTATTCAAAGGTTATCAGAATGAAAAGATCAGAAAAAACTGGTGCTTATTATTTCGAAGAAACTATGGTTCCTATGGATTCAGTTCAAGAATTCATCGCAAAGAAATAATACATCTATAGTTTATTTTTGAAACACACAATACAATAGCTTCTTCGAGCAATCGAAGGAGCTTTTTGTGTTTCTTGTGGAGTTCTTTTTTTGTAGTAATGAAGTGATGAAGTAATGAAGTAATTGGGTTTAGCTCCTCAGTTCCTCAGTTCCAACTAAAAAAATCTTGTTGTCTTGTAGTCATGTTGTCTTGTAGTCTTTTTTACTATCTTTGTAAATAAATACTCTCGTTTATGAAAAGACATCTTGGCACAATATCAGTCATAGCTTTTATTTCATTTTTTATGTTATTCTCTAATTCATGCCATAAAAAAGCATATCAAGATTCAATGGAGCGATTAGAGAAAGCTCAATTATATCATAGCGAGGCTGTTGAATTATACAAAAACGACAGTTTAGAGCAATCTTTATCCAAGTTCATTGACGCCCTTAGTTTAATAGAGACATTGCCTGAAGATATGACTGAAGAAGAGAAACATTTGGCATCTAAAGCGTACAATAATATCTATGGCATTTTTTTATCTGTATATGACAACAATTTTAAAGTGCTGTCAGCAAAAAGAGCCCTTTATTATCAAAAAATCGCGAATGAGATAGATAGTACAATCTTTCCAACGGCATGCATTAATATGGCTGGCACATTCATGTCAGAAACAGAAACTGATTCAGTATTGCTTTATCTTAACATGGCTGAACCTTATCTTGATACAATTAACGACTTCGGGAAATATATTATGGCTCAGCACTTATTATCTACTGTATATTTTTCTCGCGAAGAATATGATTCATGTTTTCAGGTGTGTCGTAATATGATTGCATTTAAATGCAGACGCGGATTGGATGCTAAAAGAGACTCCATGACAATGGGAATACAAATGTTTCATTCACCTTATATGCTGCAGTCAAAACCATATTTGTTGAAAGTGCTTGAATATGAGACAAGAGAACGTATAATAGGTTCGATAATGATATTACTGGAAAAAATATATGAGCACGAAAACAATCAAGACAGCGTGAATTTCTGCCGTAAATTTTATGGAGCGTCTATTGAATCACGAATGAAAATAGATGACAACAAAGATGATTTAACTAAGATTTACGAAATTTACGCAGAAAAACGCGATACCAAAATCAATGAATTGCGTGAGCTTAAAGAGATGAAAAAGAAAACATCACTGTTATTGATAGCTATCATAATATCAGTGTCTGCATTATATTTCATTTTCAGAGCAAACAAGAAAAAACTCGATAAGCAATCTGAGCACTATAATAACATTTTAGCTGACAGCAAATTCAAACATTCGATTGTGGATGGCAAGATAAAGAAAATGAATGAGGAATTGCGTAAAAAGGAAGAAATCATTAAGTCTCAAGAAATTGAACTTGATGAGATGAAGCAAAAAATAGGGATAATTGAAAACGTACCTAATATCGAATCTTATTATAAATCAGATATAAGCCAAAAAATCATCAACAGAAAAGCTAACGACTTCTCCGCTTTGACCAACGAGGATTTTGCATTGTTAATACAAGCAGCAGACAAACATCTGAATAATATCACAGCGAGACTGAAGGAGAAATATCCGAAAATAAACAAAGAAGACCTCTACTATATTTGTCTTATTTTGCTCAACACAGAAGAAAGCAAATTGCAATATTTATTAGACAAAAACCGTAAAACAGTTTGGTATAGATTAGGAAAAATCAGAAATATGTTCGGATTGGAAAACGGTGATAATATTTTAATCTTCTTAATGGAGAATTTCATCAGTTAAAAAGATAGAATCAACTGACAATACTTAGGTTAAAATCTTATATATCAATTATAAAAAAACATTTTGCCACAAAAAGTAACATAATTTTTCTATGTTGTATTTATGGAATAATATATTTTTGTAGTATCACAATAAATACGACTTATGAAAAAAACATTATTTTTTATTGCAATTTTATTTATGGCATCTGTCTTGAAATCACAAGACCACATAGATGCAGGCTGGTATCTTTTCCCTGACAGCACATACAATAATGATGTATTGGGAATTACCCATTTGATAGAGACAAAAGATGGCAACTACATAGCATCAATGTATGATTATTCAAATTATTATAAATCCCCCAATGATGCAACTATATTTAAACTAAATTCTGACGGTGTTATTTTAAATGATATTAAAGTTAATATAGATGATGATTATAGAATAAATGACATTGTTTTTGATGTACAAAATGACACGGTAAATGTTTTGATGCACTGTATAGGTTTTCATCGCAATTGCGCCATGATGTTGCATTCATATCTTTTGCCAGACTTCACATTGACAGAGTTTAGACAAATATGGTCGGCTGATTTTGAAAAGCCGATGAGTTCCAACATAATTCGTTCTGTACCACCATTAATTGATGAGCAAGGTTTTAAAACAATCTCTTATACATATTCAAGTAGATATATATCTGGCGTCAATCCTCCTTATGGAATGGTTATATTTTTGAAAATAGATCCTAATTACAATGTTGTTTTAGAAAAATGGATTGATTGTGAAGATTTTGATTATAATCATTTAAGTCAAATATGTTATACATTTAATGAAGACAGTACACAATATAATGTCATGTGCGGATTGAACAATAAACCATGGCATTGTCAATATGTATTAGATGAATCATTCAACATCATTGATACTGTTTTGTATGAGAAAGAAAGTGAAATGAATTATTGGGAATTTGCAGACCAGCATTCATACAGTCAAAATCCTAATAATGGAAAAATATACTGCATGGCAGATGTCGCTCACCCGACAATGAAGTATGAACTTGCTGTATTTATGCTAGACAAGATAAATATGAAGGTTAAAATGATGCGATGTACAGATACTCCAGATAATATATACAACACTACAGGATTAGGTGATTTCTTGGCCTATTCAAAGAACGGCGATATTTATGGAATGGGAATTTATGATTTTGATTATTTTACTAATAATCCTAATTATGAATGTAAATTATATTTAGTAAAATTTGATGAAAATCTTAAGAAATTGGATGAATGGTTTTATGAAATCGAACAAAAGTATATGCATCACTTTGACCACATATATTGCACGGAATCAGATGACATTATTGTAACAGGATATGTTGTAAACGACGATACCAATTATCCTTGTATCGTCAAATTCCCAGCATCAGCGTTCAATCCTGAAAACATAGAAGAAGCCCACGCTCACGGTTTACATCTCGCTGTCGCTTATCCAAATCCAGGAAGCGATGTGATGAACATAAGAACTGGGTTGAGAAATGCCGTTTTAACCGTTTATGATTTACAAGGAAGAAAGATCCATGAAGAAGAAATAACAGACGACGTCACTTCGGTAGATGCTTCGGGTTGGCAAAGCGGAACTTACGTTTGGAAATTAGGAATTAGGAATGAGGAATTAGGAATGAAGGAAGTTGAGAGCGGAAAGTGGGTGAAATAGGAATTGAGGAACTAAGGAGTTCTGGATTTTAGGGTGTTATAATTTGTAGAGACGCACGGCCGTGCGTCTCTTATTGTTATTTCTTTAAATTCTTGATTGTTAAAATCATAAAATAAATCTTGCCTTAAAATGTAATAAAATATTTCTTGTCGGTTTTATTGCAAACATATAATTTTGTGTCATAATTAATAAAAATAATAAGTTATGATACAAAGATTATATGTAAAATCGTAAACTCCATTTATTGAACCGTCATTGGATTTAGGACTTTTTATATATCTTTGTAAATAAATACTCTCGTTTATGAAAAGACATCTTGGCACAATATCAGTCATAGCTTTTATTTCATTTTTTATGTTATTCTCTAATTCATGCCATAAAAAAGCATATCAAGATTCAATTGAGCGATTGGAGAAGGCCAAATTATATCATAGCGAGGCAATCGACTTATATGAAAACGACAGTCTGAAACAAACTTTATCTAAGTTCATCGACGTCCTTGCTTTGATAGAAACGTTGCCGGAGAATATGACTGAAGAAGAAAAACATTTGGCATCCAAAACATATTGTAATATTTCACGTCTTTGCTTATCTAAGTTGGAAAGTAATATTCGTATGATTGCAATACAAAGAGCGCTCTATTATCAAAATATTTCTGAGGAAGTCGATACGATTGTGTTTTCTAATATATGCCTGACAATAGCAAGTATGTTTCAGTCTAAAACAGAAACTGATTCCATATTATATTATCTCAATATGGCAAAACCATACATTGATAGCACTTATAATAACGGTTATGTATATCTTTTGTCATTGCACGTACTATCTACAGTATATTATAATCAAGAAAAATTCGATTCATGTTTTCAGGTGAAACGTGATATGATTGCATATAAAAGCAGAAATGGATTGGATGCGAAAATAGACTCAATGACATTGGGGATACAAATGTTTCATTCTCCATACAGGTTTCAGTCAAAACCATATTTGCTAAAAGCGCTTGAATATGAATCTGATGATATTACTACTGGTATGATAATGCTGCTGCTGGAAAAAATATATCAAGAAGAGAATAATTCAGACAGCGTGGCTTTTTGTCAAAAATATTACAAGTCTTATGCTCAGGCAGAAATAAGCAGAGTGCAGACTGCAAATAATTTTTTCAAATTATATGATGATTATGCCGAGAAACGAGATGCTAAACTTGAAGCGTTAAGAGAACAAAAAGATATGAAAAAGAGAATGTCGCTGATAGTGATAGCATTTGTGATATTAGTTACGGTCTTGTTTTTCATTTTTAGAAAAAGCAGGATAAAATACAACAAGCAATCAGAACATTTAAATAGCATAATAGCAGACAGCGAATTCAAACATTCTTTGGTTGATGGCAAGATAAAGAAGATGAATGTAGAGCTGCGCAAGAAAGAGGAACTCATTAAGGCTCAGGAAATGGAATTAGATGAGATGAAGCAAAAAATGGAGAGATTGGAAAATGCGCCAAATATAGAGGCGTATTACAAATCCGATATATGCCAGAAAATAGTCAACAGAAAAGCCACAGACTTCTCCGCCTTGACCAACGAGGATTTTGCTTTGTTGATACAAGCAGCCGACAAACATTTAAACAAAATCACAGCGAGACTGAAGGATAAATATCCGAAAATAAACAAAGATGATATGTATTATATATGTCTCATTCTTCTTAATGTTGACCTTAACAAGATGCAATATCTTTTGGACAGGAACCCTAAAACTGTCTGGTACAGATTGAATAAGATAAAAAGCATGATGGGACTTGAGACTGGCGATGATATTCTGATGTATCTGATGAAGAATTTTATTAGTTAGGATTTGTAGAGGCGTTTCAATGATTCCTATTAAATAAGCCCACATTGAAGCGTCTGAGGTTTTGAGATTCTGAATTTCTAAGATTCAAAAAAATCTTTTGCCTTTTGTCGTTTGTCTTTTGCCTTTTTATTATCTTTGCAAAAAAGTATAAGATTATGGGTATTTTTTCATTTTTCAAGAGAAACAAAGAAGTCGTTCAAGAACAGAAACAGGAACTCGACAAAGGTTTGGAAAAGACACGTACAAGTGTATTTGACAGAATTTCTAAAGCTATCATCGGAAAGTCTAAAGTGGATGATGAAGTGCTCGATAATCTTGAAGAGATTCTGGTGACTTCAGACGTCGGCGTCGACACAACTCTTAAAATCATCGCTCGTATCCAAGAACGTGTCGCACGTGACAAATATCTCGGAACAAATGAATTGAACCGTATCCTTAAAGAAGAAATCGCTGCCTTGTTGCAGGAAAACAATTCCGGTGACGGCACCACATTCGATATTCCAGCCGATAAGAAACCTTACGTTATCTTGGTTGTTGGCGTTAATGGTGTTGGCAAGACGACTACCATCGGCAAATTAGCTCATAACTTCAAGAAAGCAGGACTGAGCGTGATGCTCGGCGCTTCTGATACCTTTAGAGCTGCTGCTGTCGACCAACTCACTATCTGGTCGGAACGCGTTGGCGTGCCTATCGTTTCTCATGGCATGAACGCTGACCCGGCATCAGTGGCATACGACGCAGTGAAGACTGCCGTTGAGCAAAACGTCGACGTCGTCATCATCGACACAGCAGGTCGCCTCCATAACAAGGTGAACCTCATGAACGAGTTGTCTAAGATTAGAAAAGTTTGCCAGAAGGTCATTCCAGACGCACCACACGAAGTGCTTCTCGTCCTCGATGCGTCAACAGGTCAGAACGCCATCGAACAGGCACGTCAGTTTATGGCAGCTACAGAAGTCAACGCTCTTGCTCTCACTAAGTTGGATGGCACAGCAAAAGGCGGCGTGGTCATAGGCATCTCCGACCAGTTCAAGATTCCGGTAAAATATATCGGCGTGGGCGAAGGTATGGACCATCTCCAGATTTTCGATAGAAACGATTTCGTTAACAGCCTTTTCGAAGGAAGAAACTAATCTCACAAATGAAAAAACCTAGACTCAATATCGTTACGCTCGGCTGTTCTAAAAACAAGGTTGACTCAGAGCGCCTCGCAGCCTCGCTCGAATACAGATATGACATAGTTCACGATTCTGACAAGAAATCTGACGTGGTGATAATAAACACCTGCGGATTCATTGGCGACGCCAAGGAAGAGTCAATCGACACAATCCTCGAATACGCAGAACTCAGAAGAGCCAAGAAGATAAAGAGACTTTACGTCACAGGTTGCCTCTCGCAACGATATCGTAAAGATCTACAAGAGGAGATTCACGAAGTAGACGGATTCTATGGAGTGGAAGCAGTGCAACTCATCGCAAACGATATTTTGAGAAATGAGGAATTAGGAATTAGAAATGAGGAATTAAGTGAGGAATATAATGTTAACAGAGTTTTGTCAACTCCTGATCATTATGCTTATCTCAAGATTTCTGAAGGCTGCAACAGACGCTGTGCTTTCTGCGCTATTCCTTTGATTCGCGGCGAACATGTATCAGTGCCTATGGAGACTCTTATCCAAGAGGCTGAGCTTCTCGCCAAAAAAGGCGTCAAGGAACTTATCCTCATCGCTCAAGACTTGACATATTACGGCCGTGACATCGACGGTCAATATCATATTGTGGAACTCGTCAAACGTCTCCTCGAGATAAAAGAGTTCGAATGGATCAGACTGCATTACGGCTATCCACAAGGATTCCCTGACGAGTTGTTAGACCTCATGAACCAAGAACCTAGAATCTGTAATTATATCGACCTTCCATTACAGCATATCAGCACGCCTATCTTGAAAAACATGAGAAGAGGCGTCGATAAGGAACAGACTATCAACTTCGTGAAAAACGCTCGCAATAGAGTTCCTGGCATCGCCTTCAGAACAACTTTTATAGTAGGTTTCCCAGGCGAGACAGAAGAGCAGTTTGAAGAGCTATGCGATTTCATCAGAGAGATGAAGTTTGAACGCGCTGGCGTATTCGCTTACTCTCCAGAAGAGGGAACTCCTGCTTACGAAATGGAAGACGACGTCCCTGAAGAAGTCAAGCAACAACGCGTCGACGATATCATGGCAATACAGCAAAACATTTCTTTAGAGACAAACGAAAAACGAGTCGGCACTGTAGAAAAAGTCATCATCGACAGAATTGAAGGTGATTACTACATCGGAAGAACTCAATACGACTCACCTGAAGTAGATGATGAAATATTGATCTCACTCGATGATGCTGATCTTGAAATCGGAACTTTCGTAAACGCTAAGATCGTCAAAGCAGATTATTTCGATTTATATGCGGAGATAGTTTAAGACCACAAGACAACAGGACTACAAGACAACAAGTTTATTATGAAGAAATACTTTTTATTTATAGCGATTATTGCAAGTATATTGGTTTCTTGTAAACCTGATCCTGAGAAACCAAGTGTTGTGACATTACCTGTTACAGAAATTACTGAGTCAACTGCAGTCAGTGGTGGCAATGTGACATCTGATGGCGGCGCTGAGGTGACATCAAGAGGTGTGTGCTGGAGCATAAATCAAAATCCTACAACGACCGACAATAAAACTGTCGATGGAAGTGGAATAGGAGAGTTTACATCAAATATAAATGAGTTGAGCGACAGCACTACTTATTATGTTAGAGCTTATGCGACAAATAGCGAAGGAACTTCATACGGTGAGGAATATATTTTCACAACATTGAATATCGTTGATGGTGATGATGGTGATGATAATGGAGACGATAATGAAGGCGACGACAATGGTGATGATAATAACGATGAAGATGATGACAATGAAGAAGTCGTTGTTGAATTGCCAGTAGTTGCAACATTAGCTATTACTGAAATAACAGAGACATCTGCGATTGCCGGTGGTGAAATTGCTTCAGATGGAGGAGCAGAAGTGACAGCAAGAGGCGTCTGTTGGAGCATAAACCAAAATCCAACAATAGAAAATGACAAGACTGTCGATGGCAGCGGTGTCGGTTCATTCACATCAAATATAACAGGTCTGACACAAAATACAACATATTACGTAAGAGCATACGCAACAAACAGTGAAGGTACATCATACGGCGAAGAAGTTTCTTTCACAACATTGGAAGAAGTCGTAATAGTTGCACCTACAGTAGTAACATTGGATGTTACAGAAGTGGCTCAGACAACAGCAGTATCTGGTGGTGACGTCACATCTGACGGCGGTTCTGAAGTTTATTCAAGAGGTATATGTTGGGGCGTAAATCCTAATCCAACATTGGATGATGATTTCACAACTAACGGAGACGGTCTCGGTGAGTTTACATGCAACATCGTCAATTTAACTCCAAATACAAAATATTACGTTAGAGCATTCGCTACAAACAGCGTCGGCACTTCATTCGGCGAACAAGTTGAATTCACTACTTTGGAAGTTGAAGAAGACGGAACAATCAATGGATATGAATATGTCGACTTAGGTTTGCCTAGCGGTTTGAAATGGGCTACACACAACATTGGCGCTACATCGCCATCAGAAAAAGGAGATATGTTCGCATGGGGTGAGATAAGTCCTAAAGCACAATATACAGAAGCAAACTGCACTTCTTATGGTCTCAATATGCAAGACATCGCTGGTGACCCACAATACGACGCAGCACGTGCCAACTGGGGATCGACATGGAAAATGCCTAGCAAGAAAGACTTCGAAGAATTGATGAATGAATGTACTTGGGAATGGGTCGTTGATGTGAACGGCGTCGGATGCAAAAAAGTGACTGGTCCAAACGGAAATTCAATCATGCTTCCAATATCAGGATATGTTTATGAAAGTTCATACTATATGCAAGACTTCGGATATTACTGGACTTCAACGCCGATTTCTACATACGAACAATTCTCATACGACTTCTTCTTCGATCAGGAATATAACCTCAGTATGGGTTACGATGATCGTTGCTACGGACAAGCAATTCGTCCTGTTTCGGAATAAAATAACTTAATAATATAACACTAAAAAAAGAATACGTTGAATGGTGTGTTCTTTTTTGTTTATTAAAAAATAGCTTTGATAAATAAATATTATGTGTTGTAAAACATTAGCTGTTTTTCCACGTTTATGGAATAAAAATTGAGAAAAGATTTTGAAGGAAACAACAACTGATATGACAATAAAACAACAGATTATTATATTCTTAAAAGGGATGGCGATGGGAATCGTGAATGTCATTCCTGTTTCAAGCGGTACGGTATCATTAATAATAGGTGTATTTGAACGTTTTATAAATTCAATAAAGTCATTAAATTTAAAAGCGTTCAAATTGTTATTCAAGGGTGAGTTCTCTGAGTTTGCCAAAAAGACTGATTTTAAATTCCTCATGACATTGATATTGGGTATTTTGGCAGGTATGATTCTTACTGCCATCTCATTAAAGGCTATATTCAAGAAATATGAAATAGTGGCGTATGCCTTCTTCATCGGTTTGATAGTAGCCTCTGTCGTATATGTCTTTAAGATGATAGGCAAGAAGACGCCCAAGATGATACTGCTGATGATTGCAGCTATTGTGATTTCATTTTATCTTTCTATAAAAAGCAATCCATATCCTAACGAAAATTTCCTTTACTTGATATTGTGTGGAGTTATAGGCTCATTGGGAATGATAGTTCCAGGTATATCCGGTTCTCATCTTATGATGGTGATGGGTAATTATGAACTTATAGTGACGCAGGCCATTCCTGAAATAGCGCATTGGTCGACATTTGTACATGGAATGAGCATATTGCTTCCATTTCTGATAGGTTCTGTGATAAGCATCATCACTATATCTTATGTCCTGTCGTGGCTCATGAAGGAATTCCGGAATGAAACATTGTCAGTTCTTACAGGATTTATGGTTGGAAGTCTGCCAGTGGTTTATCCATGGAAAGAAGTCCTTCCAGGCATGTACGACTACACCTTCCATCTCCCGACTATGGACGGACAGTTCGTTGCTGCAGTTATAATGGCGGTGGTAGGAGCCTCTTTGGTTTTGGTCTTGAGTCATTACTCCAAGAAAAAAGAAGAGAGGATGATGAGGAGAAAACAAAAGAAACTGCAGAGACAATTGAAGAGACAAGACCGTTGAGCTTTGAACCGTTGGACCTTAAGGCTTAAACTAATTCTACCTCATACTGAATTCGCAACCGCAGTATCTTTGGTTGTAGAAGTTATATTCCTTTATTATTTCAATTCTTCTTTCGCTGAGACCTCCTTTGCGCCAGTTCTGTGTCCAGTATGTGACATCAGGGTAGTGGCTTTGAGCGAACAATCCTGCTTCTTCTATCTGTTCCAATGATTTCCATCGGCTTGATGCCAATGTTGTTGTAAATGCTGTTATTCCTCTTTCGTGGGCGTATTTAGCGGATTCGAGGAGACGTAGTTTGAAGCATTTAAGGCAGCGTCCGCCTCTCTCAGGTTCGTTTTCGAGACCTTTCATCTCGGTGAGCCATTGCTCGTGATTGTAGTCAGCATCTACTATTTCCAATCCCAGACTTTGAGCGTAGCGGGTGCATTCGTCTTTTCTTATGATATATTCCTCTTCGGGATATATGTTGGGATTGCAATAAAAAATAAGAGGCATGATGCCATTCTGCATCATGCACTCTATTATTGCTGAAGAACATGGGGCGCAGCATGTGTGGAGCAGCACTTGCTTGACTCCGCCGGGCGCCTCTATTGTCAACTTCTTATTCAATTTGATTCAATTATTTTTTAACAACTTTTTGAACAGATGTTGAACCGTTGCTGTGTAATCTTACGAAGTAAACACCAGCTTCATATTCTGTCATATCGATAGTAGCTGTTTCACGTACTTCTGTAGCGAATAATTCTCTGCCGCAGATGTCGAATAATTGAACGTGGTCAACTTCTTCTGATTCTATCATAATGTAGTTTGAAGTTGGGTTAGGATAGATTCTTGTGTTAACGCTGATGTTGTTAACTCTTGTTGTATCGTCATCGTTATCGTCGTCGTCGTCATCGCCACCTTCGATTTCATCGTATAAGAACATATAGTCTCTAACGTAAACGAGGTTGCCTGTTGATTGTTGGATGAGCCAGTATTCGTAAGAATCAACTTTGTGCTTCATTTGAGGAAGAAGTGGATAGCTGTTTTCTGGGTTTGAGAAGTGGAAGATTTCGTCAGCTGAAACTTCGTAGTCATATTCATAGATGCTTCTTTCTTGTGGAATGCCGTCAGCGCTGAATGTTGTTGTGATGTTAGCATTGCCGTATTCGTCATATTGTTGGACGAAGCTGCCCATCAAAGCCCAGTCGTATGACCATTGGAAGTACATAGAAGCTGCGAGGTAACCTTCTTCTTCTGTGTAGTAATGTTCAACTAATGTGCTGTTTTCGAATGTTCCGATGAATGGGTCTTGTTTTGCCAATTCTGCTTCGAGTTGGCCTAGGTCGTTATAGTGATATTCTACGATTTCGTATAAGTAATTGTCGAATTCGAGTTCTCTACGAGTCATTTTGCCTTCGTCGTTGTATGAGTAGTAGTATGTACCACCGAGGATGCCACCCCAACCATCGTTGAAGTCGTTGTAGTTTTTACGTGTAGCTCTTAAGCCCATTTCATTGTATGTATAGTCAACCCAACATACTTTTCTCCAACCGTAGTCGAAGAGTTGGTGTGTTTGGACTGAAACGATGCGACCTTGTTCGTCATAAACGAGAGAGTCGATTAATTCCATTTGGTCTGCTAAGTCGATTTTGTGGATGCCTTGGAGGTTTGCTGATGCATCGTCTAAGTATTGGTAGTTGTAAGTTTCAAAACCGTCAACTGACATGTAAGATGAAATACGGTATTTGTAGTTTTGTGCAAATGCCGGCATAGTCATGACAACTAACAATAAAAGTAAAAATTTTCTCATGATTTTTTTGATTAGTTTAATGATTTAATAATGTTAATAATTCTAAAATTTCGAAGTCGCAAAGATAATATTTTTATTGATAAAAATGAGGACGATAAATAAAAAAAATAAGAGGCATGAAATGAAATATCACGCCTCTCATTTTATGAGTTTTATTCTTTATTCAATCAGTTTTTGATAACTTTTTGAACTGCTGTTGCACCGTTGCTGTGTAATCTTAAGAAGTAAACACCAGCTTCGTATTCTTTCATGTCGATAGCTAAAGTGCCACGTACTTCTGTAGCGAATAATTCTCTGCCGCAGATGTCTAAAACTTGAACGAAGTCAACTTCTTCTGATTCTACCATAACGTAGTCTGTTGTTGGGTTAGGATAGATTCTTGTGTTGACGCTGATGTTGTTAACGCTTGTTGTGTCGTCGTCATCATCATCGTCACCGTTGCCGATAACGTCATATAAGAATAAGTAGTCGATAACATAGATGAGACCTCCGTCAGCTGAGTTTTGGTCCATAGCCCAGTATTCATATGATTCGATCATATTGTGCATTTCTGGGAGTTGTGGGAAATCTTGTTCTGGGTTAGGGTAGAAGAAGATGTTTTCTGCTAATTCTTTGTCGTTGTATTTGAAAACTCTCTTTTCTTGAGCAACGCCAGCAGAACTTAATGTTTGAGCTACTGTACAGTTACCAACTTCGTCATATTCTTGAACGAGGTTTGATTGTAAAACCCAACCTCCGTCGTAAGAGAAATAAAGAGTTTCTGTGAGGTTGCCGTTTTCGTTGTAGTAGAATTCTGTTAAAGCGCTATCTTCATAAATGCCAGTGAATGGGTTGAGTTGAATTAATTCAGCTTCCATTAAACCAGCATTGTTGTAGCTGTAAGTTGCTTTTTCGTACATGATGCCACAGAAGTCGAGTTCTCTTAATGTTAATTGACCTTCTTCGTTGTATGTGTAGTAATATGTACCACCGATTTGTGGACCCCAGCCATCGTGGAAGTCGTTGTAGTTAGTACGTGTAGCTCTTAATCCCATTTCGTTGTATGTGTAGTCGCACCAGCAAACTTTAAGCCATTCGCCATCGAGGAGTTGGTATGTTACTAAAGAAGCGATTTGGCCAGCTTCGTTGTAAACGAGTGAGTCGATGCATTCTACTGTTGGTTGTGAGAGCATGTCGATTTCGTGAGCAGCTCTGATGTCTGTACCTAATACGTCTGAATAACCATAGTTGATTGTTTCGAAACCGTCTTCTGACATGAATGATGCGATACGGAATTTGTAGTTGTCTTGTGCAAACATTGGCAATGTGGCGACAACTAACAACATAAGTAAAAATTTTCTCATGATTTTTTTTGTTTGTTTGATGATTTAATAATGTTTGTTAATGATTTTTCGAATAAAGCTGCAAAGGTAACATTTTTTTTTGTATGGCAAAGCATTAAAATGAAATTAATATTGGTCAAAAAAAAGGAAAAAAATCTCGTAAAAATTGTGAGTAAATGAAATGATTTATTATATTTGCCACATCATTCATTAACAAACATTAAACAAAATGGCAAAAATAAAATCATTAGCAGAACTGAGAGCTTTGAAAGAAAAGTTTCAGTCTAATATTGACCTTCGTGAGAAGAGTGAAAACCCAGAAGCTTTGATTCAGACTAAAGATGCCATGGCTGATAGTGAAGTTGGAAAGATTAAAATGCATGTGCTTTGCTGCGGCGGCACAGGATGTAAGTCATCAGCAAGTGACGAAATCGTTGCGAACTTTAACACCATATTAGAAGAAAAAGGTTTGCAAGAAGAAGTCATGGTTATCAAGACTGGTTGTTTTGGTTTCTGTGAAAAGGGACCTATAGTAAAAATGATACCTGACAATACGTTTTACACTCAAGTAAAACCTGAAGATGTTAGAAGCATTGTTGAGGAACATATTATGCAAGGTTGCAAAGTGAAGGATCTCCTTTATGTAGACCCTGAGACAAACGAACATGTCGAAGACTCTAAACATATGGGATTCTACAAGAAACAGCTTCGTATAGCTTTGCGTAACTGCGGTTTCATCAATCCTGAAGATATCCATGAATTTATTTCACGCGAAGGATATCTCGGTTTAGGCAAGGTCTTGACAGAGATGACACCACAGGAAGTCATTTCAGAAGTTACAGCATCAGGACTTCGCGGTAGAGGTGGCGCTGGTTTCCCAACAGGCGTTAAATGGGGTCTCTGCGCTAAGAATGAGGCTGACCAGAAATATGTAGTATGTAATGCTGACGAAGGCGACCCGGGTGCATTCATGGACCGTTCTATCATGGAAGGTGACCCTCACTCAATCATCGAAGCTATGGCAATTTGCGGCTATGCAATCGGTGCAACAAAAGGTCTTGTATATATCCGTGCAGAATATCCTCTCGCTATCGAACGTTTGCAGATAGCATTAGGTCAAGCTAGAGAATATGGTTTGTTAGGAACAGACATCATGGGCAGCGGCTTCGACTTCGATATCGAGTTGCGTTATGGTGCAGGCGCTTTCGTTTGCGGTGAGGAGACAGCTCTCATCCACTCAATGGAAGGCCAACGTGGTGAACCTACTTTCAAACCGCCATTCCCAGCAGTGTCAGGTTATTTGAATAAACCAACTAACGTTAACAACGTTGAAACATTCGCTAACATTCCAATCATTATCACTAAAGGTGCAGATTGGTTTGCAAGCATAGGCTCAGAAAAATCAAAAGGAACAAAAGTATTCGCATTGGCAGGTCAAATCAACAACGTTGGTTTGATTGAAGTACCAATGGGAACAACACTCCGTGATATAGTATTTGAAATCGGTGGCGGTATCAAGAACAACCGTCAGTTCAAGGCTGTTCAGACAGGTGGTCCTTCAGGCGGCTGCTTGACAAGCAAGCACTTGGATACTCCTATTGACTATGAAAGCTTGATGGCAGCAGGTTCAATGATGGGTTCAGGCGGTATGGTCGTCATGGACGAGACATCATGTATGGTTGCTATAGCTAAGTTCTACCTTGAATTTACTTGCGAAGAAAGCTGCGGTAAATGTACACCATGCCGTGTTGGTAACAAACGTATGCTCGAGATTCTCGACAAAATTACCAAAGGCAACGGAACAATGCAAGACCTTCAAGAGTTGCGTAACCTCGCTGATGTTATCAAAGATACAGCATTGTGCGGTTTAGGTCAGACATCACCAAACCCAATCCTCTCTACATTAGACAACTTCTGGGATGAATACGTAGAACACGTCGTTGACAAGAAATGTCGCGCTGGCGCATGTAAGTCATTGATGAGCTACGAAATCGATCCTGCTAAGTGTATAGGCTGTGGCGCATGTAAACGCGTATGTCCACAAGACGCTATCTCAGGAGAAAAGAAGATGGCACATCACATCGATAACCTCAAGTGTATCAAGTGCGGTGCATGTTATGAAAAATGTAAGTTCGGTGCAATCTCTATCAAATAATATTAGAAAGGAACATAAAAATGATAAAACTCACTATAGATAACAGACCGGTTGAAGTTGCAGAAGGCACAACTATTTTAAAGGCAGCTCGCCAAGCCGGCATTCATATTCCTACCCTATGTTATTTTGAATTGGCAGGAATGAATTTTGAAAACAAACCTGGCGGTTGCCGTGTCTGTGTAGTAGAAGTCGTAAAAGACTTCAACGGCAGACCACGTCGTAACCTCGCTCCAGCATGTGCTACCGAATGTGTTGAAGGCATGGAAGTGTTGACACACTCACAACGCGTCATCAACGCTCGTCGCACAGTCGTTGAGTTGATTCTCTCCGACCACCCAACAGATTGTCTCACCTGCGCTAAGTCAGGACAATGCGAATTGCAGACATTGGCACAAACACTCGGTATCCGCGAGATACCTTACAAAGGCGAACAATCAACATATCGCGTCGATATGTCACCTTCAATCATCCGTGATGTCGACAAATGTATCATGTGCCGTCGTTGCGAAAACGTATGTAACAATATCCAAAGCGTTGGTGCATTGTCAGCAGTGAACCGTGGCTTCCAAGCAGTAGTAGCTCCTGCTTTCGAACAAGACATGGTCGACTCACCATGCGTAATGTGCGGTCAATGTGTTCAAGTATGTCCTGTAGGAGCCTTGAGCGAAGTAGACGATACACGCAAGGTCATGATGGCTATCAACGATCCTAAGAAGACTGTCGTCGTACAAACTGCTCCAGCAGTACGCGTCGCTATAGGTGAAGAATTCGGCATGGAACCTGGAACAATAGTAACAGGACAGCTCGCAGCAGTATTGCGTCAGCTCGGATTCGACTACGTATTCGATACAGACTTCGCAGCCGACTTGACAATCATGGAAGAAGGTACAGAATTGCTCGATCGTATCAAGAGATTTACAGAAGGCGATAAATCAGTTCGTCTCCCAATATTGACATCATGCTGCCCTGGATGGGTCAACTTCTTCGAACATAACTTCCCAGATATGCTCGACGTCCCATCAACAGCAAAATCACCACAACAGATGTTCGGCGCTATAGCTAAGAGCTACTGGACAGAAAAAATGAATATCAAACGTGAAGACTTGGTAGTGGTTTCTATCATGCCATGTCTCGCTAAAAAATACGAATGCAAACGTGAAGAGTTCTACGTAAACGGCAACCCTGACGTTGACTACGTTCTCTCAACACGTGAGTTGGCTCGCTTGATAAAACAATTCAACTTAGACCTTAATGAAATGCCAACAGCCGACTTCGACGATCCTCTCGGCGAATCAACAGGTGCAGCTGTCATCTTCGGCGTAACAGGCGGCGTTATCGAAGCAGCAACTCGTACAGCTTACGAAGTGTTCACAGGCAAGAAACTTGATAAGATTGAATTCACAGAACTCCGTGGCCTCGAAGGCATCCGCGACGCTTGGGTCGACTTCAACGGAACTCCAATCCATATCGGTATCGCTCACGGTCTTAAGAATGCTCGTACATTGCTCGAAAGAGTACGTAAAGGCGAAGAACAATTCCACGCTATAGAAGTCATGGCATGTCCTGGCGGATGTATCGGCGGAGCAGGCCAACCTTACCACCACGGCAACAGCGATATCATCAAGAAACGCTTCGATGCTACTTACGAAGAAGATCGCAACAAACCTATCCGTAAGTCACACGAAAATCCATCAGTCATCAAGTTGTATAAGGAATTTCTTGGAGAACCATGTGGACATAAATCACATGAACTGTTACATACACACTATTTCGACAAATCAGACCATGTCGAGATTGGCGAATGAAAAGTGTTATTTGTTTAATGATTAAAAAGTAAATATTATGGCAGTTATAAAATTATCAGAATCCAAGATAAACTTCGTAAAGGATATATGCAAGCAGTTCAACAATAATGGTGGCGAAGTCATCAACGTGCTCCATAAAGTACAAGGTGAATTCGGATACCTTTCAGCAGAAGTACAAGAATTGGTTGCAGAAGAATTACATATCCCTGTAGCAAGAGTTTATGGTATCGTTTCATTCTACTCATTCTTTACCATGACACCAAAAGGCCGCTTCCCAATATCAGTATGTTTGGGTACAGCATGCTACGTACGCGGTGCAGAGAAAGTCATCGATGAATTGAAACGTCAGCTCGCAGTACAAGTAGGCGGCACAACAGAAGACGGCAAGTTCTCATTGAACTGCTTACGCTGTGTCGGCGCCTGCGGCTTGGCACCAGTCATGATGATTGGCGACAAGGTATACGGCCGTGTAACACCAGATAAGGTAGCTGGTATCTTGGCAGAATACAATAATTGAGAATTATAAAAAACTCATAATTATAGAACCTCGGAATCTTTTTCTGGGGTTCTTTTTTTTGTTCAGGAATTCAGGAGTTCAGGAGTTTGTGGTGTTCGGTGCCTGAGCCTGTCGAAGGCACAATGTTCAGCGCTTCGACAAGATTTGCGACCGAATTCAAAAAAATCCTAACGCCATCACCACATTACTTCATCACTAAAAAAAACTTGTTGTCTTGAGTCTTGTAGACTTGTTGTCTTTTTTTATATATTTGTGACATGAAAAAATATCTAGTTATGAGAAAGATTGCATTAGTTACCATGTTGCTGTCAGCCTTAGTGTCTGGCGGTTTGAAAGCTCAGAGTTTCGTATCGACAGAGACACAGAAAAGAAATGTCCTTCTTGAAGAATATACCGGCAAAAACTGCAGCTGGTGCCCTGAAGGTCAGATGACAGCCAACGCTCTTGTTAGAAACAACCCAGGAAGAGTGTTCCTCGTTAACATCCATGGCGGTCCTTTTTCTCCAACAACAGATCCTAACCTCAACACCGACGACGGCACCAAAATGGTCGAGGATTACGGCATTACAGCTTATCCTGCAGGCTTCGTCAACAGAACTTCATTCTATGAAATAGCCCGCGAACAGTGGTCGGCTTATACCATGCGCCAGCTTCAACAAACAGCCGAATGTAATATTGATGGTCAGGTGATAATAGATCCAGCATCACGCATGGCGACAATAACAGTAGAGATATATTACACTGCAGATAGCAAAGAGTCGTTCAACTACCTCACAATCGCTATGTTACAAGATAACATCATGGGCGACCAGGCAGGTGGCAGCGCCAACCCAGAACAATATGTCAACGGAGAATATCGTCATATGCATATCATGCGCGACATCATAACTCCTACATGGGGCGAGACAATCAGTCCGACAACAGCAGGAACTCTTATCACTAAGACATATTCTTACCCAATACCTCAAGTCATAGGCGACCCTTACGGAGTGGAGGCGGTGTTGGAAGATCTCTCATTCGTGGCATTCGTTTCTGAAAGCGACGACGGAATCCAGACATGTCCTGTGCTTAACGTCAATGAGTTGATAACAGTAATTGACAATGATGAGAATATTGCTCCTGTAATAAGCAAGGCATATCAAAAGTCAACAATATCATGTTCTGAACAAAATGTATTATGCACAAATATCGTCAACGCTGGCAAAGAAGAAATTACCTCCTTATTGATAAAGGTGTCGACGGCAAATAATGAAGATGAATTCTTGTGGGAAGGCAATCTTCAATCTTATCATGAAATTTTGATTGAAAGCGATATCGACCTTTCAGCAGGTGATGAGGTTACAGTGGAAATTCTCGAGGTGAATGGCGAAGAATATCATTACGTAAAAACAGCGAAGATGATAATTGGAGAATGGCAGGATATTGAACTTAATGCTGAAGAAGAAACTTTCACTATTGAAGTGGTACAAGATAAATACGGAAATCAGATTGAATGGTTCGCCTTGACAGCGGACTATGAAGTATTGGCATCAGGTGGTCCTTATCAGATGCTTTCACAACCTGGAACAGAGATGCATCAGGTTGAGTTGACAGTGAAGGGCGGCGACTGCTTCAAGTTCGTCATCACCGATGCTGGCGGAAACGGTATCAGCGGTAACAACGGCGAAGGATATTACAGAATACTCAATTCCAACGGTGATGTCATCGTTGATGGCAGCGGCGACTTTGGTGCAGAAGCATCTCATCTTTTGTCTATAAACTTTAATGGAACAAGTATAAATGAAACTGTAGATAATAATGTCAAGATTTATCCTAACCCTACACGTAATGAAGTCATGGTACAATGTGACGGAATGAAGAAGATAAGTCTTGCAACAGTCAGCGGACAGACTCTCGATGAAATGAATGTCGATGCCGACAAATATACACTCGACATGAGAAGTTACAATCCTGGAGTATATTTCATAAATGTAACTACAGAAAATAGAAATTTCGTAATTAAAGTCCTCAGAACTAACTAATAAGAACTATTATAAAACATGAGAAAAAAATCTATCATTTTAGCATTGATATCGATGCTGTTTTTAACTAATAATCTTGTCGCTCAGGATTATGTCTCAACACAACCACAGAAGAGAAAAGCGTTGTTGGAAGAATTTACAGGAAGAAACTGCCAGAACTGTCCTATGGGACACATGGTGGCAAACAATTTGGTGATTAACAATCCTGGTAATTTGTATGCAGTCAATGTTCACCTCGGACATTATTCTCCAACGAGTTACCCTAACTTTAATACGGATATGGGTGATGCTATCTATGGCGCTTTCGATATCACTGCTTATCCTCATGCTATTATAAATCGTACAACATCTTATAGTTTAAGTCGCGACCAATGGTATATCTATGTTAACGAACAATTGGCGCAGAATGCAGAATGTAACATCGATGGCGAGGTTATGATAGACCCTTCAACACGTATGGCAAGCATCAACGTTGAGGTTTATTATACCGCTAACAGCAGTTCCAGCACCAACTATCTCAACATCTATATGTTGCAAGACAGTATCTGGGGCTCACAGGCTGGAGGTTCCGACAACCCTATGCAATATGAAAACGGATATTATTGCCACATGCATGTGCTTCGCGCTGCCTTGACACCAACATGGGGTGATGCCATAAGTCCAACAACAGCGGGAACATTGATAAAGAAGACATATCAATATCAGATTCCACAGACGATAGGTTCTCCTAATGGCGTCGACGTAGACATCAACAACCTTACTTTCTTGGCATTCGTTACAGAGAAATACGACGGAACTCCAACACGACCAATCCTCAATGTCAAGGATTTGCATACATACCAAGGAACATTGCTAAGTGTCTATCCTACTATAACTTCAATAGCACCATCAACAAAATTCCACTGTTCTAATGAAAAAGTCATCTCTGTGTCGGTGTATAATGCTGGCATCAATAGCATCACATCAATGGAGATTGAAACTAGAGTCAACAATGGTTCTGTTGTTAAACACACTTGGGAAGGCGTGATACCATCACACGAGACCAAGGAAGTGGAAATTGAAGTTGAAGTGCCTGCTGGAAGCAGCAATGTAAGAGTCGAGATAGTTAAAGCCAACGACCAAGAGTTTGAGGAAGTTGCTAACACGACTGTACAGAATGATGGATGGGAAGAGATGGAAATTAACTCTGTTGAGGAGGAAGTCACAATTGAGATTATGCAGGACAAATACGGCAACCAGACCACATGGAAGCTCTTTGCATCCAATGGAAGTGTCATAACATCAGGCGGTCCTTATTCTATGTTGTCGGGAGCATCAGCAACGCAGTTGCATGAAATAAAGGTGAATATCTCTGCCGGCGAATGTATCAAGTTCGTCATTGAAGACGTGAACGGCAACGGCATCTGCTGTAACTATGGTGAAGGCTATTACAGAATCATCAATGCTAATGGCAATGTCGTTCTGGATGGAGACGGTGCTTTCGGAAGCAAGGCTGAGCATATCTTGTCTGTTGTTTATGATGAGATAGAGACAGAAAGTTTAGAGGCTCAGATTTGTGAAGGTGAGAGCTACACCGAATATGGATTTGAGTTTATTGAGCCAGCAGCTGGAACATATCACGAAACCAATCTTTACAACGGCATGCTTTACATCTTGGATCTCACTGTAGTTGCGAATCCGGTAGTCGTCATTGATGGAGCGACGACAATTGAGATAGGAGAGAGCGTTACCTTGACAGCAAGCGGTGCTGATGCATACGTATGGTCTACGGGAGATAGCAGCGTTTCTATAACAGTAACGCCTGAAGAAACAACTACATATACTGTAGTGGGAACAAAAGACGGCTGCGAAGGAAGCGCCGAAATCACAGTAGAAGTGACAGTTGGTATAGGTGAAAATGAAACAATAGAAGCCAATATCTATCCTAATCCTACAAAAGACGAACTTATGATAGAATGTCAAGGAATGAAAGAAATCACAGTCGTAATGCCAAACGGACAAGTCGTTGAGAAAATAAATGTAAGCGATGATAAATATGGGTTGGATATGAGCGATTACAGGTCAGGAATTTACTATGTGAAGATAATGACAAACGACAATAATGTTAGAGTCTATAAATCGGTAAGGATGTAATTATAACATAGTTTGTAAACTACATTAAAATAAGGGAATACCATTGATTTGGTGTTCCTTTTTTTATTTAACAATTTTTTATCAACACATATTTATATTGTGGATTTTTTTGTATTTTAGCGCACTTTTTGGTTCTTATTAATAATGATTAATAACATGTTTTTTTGTGGTTGGAAGATTGTTGGGATATATTAGAATTTAATTGAGAAAACTATTAACATAGTTCTATATAACACTTATTATTAACTAAATTTTAAATTTTATGAAAAAGTTTTTAACTTTTTTGATGCTGATGGTGCTATTAGTGCCAAATGCATTGCGAGCTGATGAGCTCATCATAGGAGAAGGTACTAACTCTACCAACAATGCTCCTTTTGCAAATTTTTACAGTAATTCATGGGTCGAGGCTATCTACCCAGCAAGTGAAATTGGTGAGTCAGGTCTTATCACATCAATTTCTTACTACAATGTCAGCCAAGGTTCTACTCTCAGCACTTATGACTTGAGAATTTACATGGCTGAGACAACTAAAAACACTATGTCAAGCACAAGCGACTGGACACCAATGGCTGATTTGGAATTAGTCTATGAGCATAACGATGTTGTGCTCGGTGGTGATGCAGGATGGCAAAAATTCGAGTTGGACACACCTTATTTATATGAAGGTAAAGACAATCTCGTAGTTGTTGTTGCTAAGAAAACCTATGGCTATAGCGGAATGGCATGGCAATACACACCAACACCTAACACATGTTTGGTTCGTCGTAGCGACTTCTCTCCAGACAATTATGCAAACCACCCAGGAACAAATACAGATTACACATGGGTGACAGACTTCAGATCTAACATTAAATTGGACTTCACTCCAAAAGCAGTTGATTGCTACAAAGTTTTATCATTAAACGTTGTAGAAACAGGAAAGAATACCATTACTATAGAATGGGAACCATATCCAGGACAATCAGAATGGGATGTTTTCGTTTCAATGACAGAAACACCTAACGAATTCACACAACCTACAGCAACAGTTTCAGAAACATCATACACTTTCACAGGCTTGAAAGGTTTCTCAAATTATAATGTTTACGTAAGAGGTAACTGCGGTTCATCAACAGGTAAATGGAAAGCTGCTAAGGCAAGTACAGACCCTGACTGGAACGGTGCAGGTACAGAAGAAGATCCATTCCTCATCTATTCAAGAAACGATTTATACATGCTTACAGTAAGTATGCAAAATGGTTTCAATACAGAAGGAAAATACTTCCTCCAAATGGCTGACATCGAAGGCATCGACTTCGCTATCGGTTCAGGTGCTAAATTCCCATTTAGAGGCGTTTATGATGGTAACGGTTACTCAGTTGACCTTAACATCTATGGCAGCCACAACCAAGGTTTCTTCGAAACAGTTGGCGCTGGTACAATCATCAGAAATCTTACAACAACAGGTAAGGTTGAATCACAATACTGGCAAACAGGCGGTGTCGTTGCTTACGTTGACTTATCAGCTGGCGTAGCAGAAGGCGGCCGTCACGTTGTTATTGAAAATTGCGTTAACAGAGCTAACCTCAAAAGTAATGACAACAATGTCGGTGGTATGCTCTCTGACTTCAACAGTAATGGTACAGACTACCTTTACGTAAGAAATTGTGTCAACTACGGTACTATTACAGCTATTTCATCATCAAGTTATGCAGGTGGTATCGGCGGTAGAATGCAAAAAGACGCTGTTATCGAAAACTGTGTTAACTATGGTACTATCAATGGTCCATCATATATGGGCGGTATCATCGCTTATCCTAGAACAAACGTCAATATCATCGACTGCTGCAACTACGGTGAAGTAAAAGGTACAGGCGAACGTATCGGCGGTATCTCTGGTTACAGCAGCGGCGGTAGCATCCATAACTGCTATAACGCAGGTACTGTAACAGGTAATAACTACATGGGTGGTATCATCGGTAGACTTAAGGCATCCTCAGAAAACCTTGGCGTTGTTTGCAATGTTTATAACGCAGGTGCTGTTGTAAGCTCTTCAAACAATACAGAAACAACAGGTGCTCTCGTAGGTTACAACGAAGGTGACTACTCAGTCGTTACAAATGCTTATTATTTAGAAGGTGTTTATGGCAATGCTTACGGTTCAACATGCAACGAAGCATTGATCAGCAATGTTTCTTCATTTACACAAGATGCAGAATTAGCATACAGATATCACTTGACAACAGCTGTTGAAGGAACAACAAACTTAGTAGCAGCATTGAACGCTTACGAAGGTTTAGGCAGCAACGAATGGTATGAAGATATCTATGGTAACTGCAAATATTTACCAACATTCAACATTGGCAACCCTCCAGGATTGGAATTCAATCCATCACCATTGGCAATGGGTCCACGTGCTATCGGCGCACAATTACACTCAGAAGTTGTTAAAGTAACTAACACAGGTTCTTTACCAATGGAAGTCACATTGTTAGAACTTGAAAGCGAAAGCTTCATTACATTTGACAATACAAAAGAAAACCCACAAGTTCCATTCATCCTTGAAGCAGGTAAGAGCGTTGATGTTTATATCACAACAAAATCTGACCCTTCAATTACTGCAAAAGAATACACAACAAGTATCGTTGCAATGTGGAACAACCAACGTACAGCATCAATCGGTACTATCACAGCTACAGCATACGTTCCAGCAGAAGGCGATGTAGTTGAAACAGCTATCGCTGCAACAATGCCAATGAACGCTGCTGTTGACGGAACATCATTCGCTAACAACTACGAATTGCCAGGTTCAACACCAGACGCTTCTGACGTTGTTTACGAAATCAATATTGACAAAGACGTATTGTTCAGCGCAGAAGTTGACGGCAACAATGCTAAAATCGCTCTCTATGCTGAAAACATGAACGGCGAATTATATCCAAACACAGGAAACAACTATGTTGGTCCAGCAATCGCTCCAGTAGCAGACCTCGCATTCTTCTACTTCGGACAAGACGAATTCATTACACATTACGGTCAAGGTGCTAACGGTGCTAACGTATCAGCTATCTGCGGCAACTGTGTAAACTACGGTGCTAACTTAGTTCACCCTAGCAGAAGCATCGTCGATGACTTCTCATCAGCAAAAGACATCGTCATCAACGAAATGGAATTCTTTGCATACCAAACAGGTTCAACAACAGAATCAACATTCACAGGCTTATACGTAAAGATCTATGATGCTAGCCCACTCGAAGGCGGTAAAGTCGTTTGGGGTGATTTCGAAAACAATATCCTCACTTACTCAGAATGGACAGGTGTTTACAGAACAATGGCAAATGATTTGGATGATGAAGAACGTCCTATCATGAGACTCGTCGCTTCTGACCTCGATATCAACCTCCCAGCAGGTACATACTGGGTTGAAGTAACTTCATCAGGTACATTAGGCAGCGGCCCATGGGGCGTTCCAAGAAGTATTTGGGGACAAAGCGCATCAGGCAACGCTCTCTTGAAAGAAGGTGACACATACGTTCCTTACTTAGACTCAGGTTACCAATTAGGCATGACAATGGTACTCAGAGAAGGTTACTCATACAGAGGCCGTCAAATGAATATCAATAGAAATGCAACAAGCGCAGCATCAGCAGCTTCAACAGAATTACAAGAATCAATGACAGAAGCTCAAATAGCACAAGCTGCTGCTACACGTGGTGAACAAAACATCAACAACATCACATTGGTTCCTGGTAAATATTACTTGGTTGCATCTTCAACAAGCGAAAACTACAACGTAATCGCTTCAACAGCAACAATCCCAACTCCAGCTCAACCAACATTGGTTTACCCAGCTTACCAAGCTAAAAATATTGAAGCTCCTGTAACATTACGCTGGAACTTACCAGAATATGCAACAGAATACCAATTATTATTAGGTACAACATTCCCTCCAACAGAAGTCGTTGTAGACTGGACAAGAGACTTGGCTAACGGTTACCAAGTAATCGACTTATACAGCCACAGCAACTACTTCTGGCAAGTTAATGTACGTAACTCTTCAGGTACAGTAGAAGGTCCAACATGGGCATTCACAACATCACTCCAAGTACCTCAAAGATTAAGCATCGAATCATCAAAACTCTATCCAGGTAATGATGCTGTATTGTCATGGAAAGACGTTAACACACGTCAACACCGTGGTTATAACATTTACCAAGATGGCGTTAAGATCAACAAGACTCCTGTTATCGCAACATCATATTCAATCTCAGACCTTGAATATAACATGGAAGGCTATGCATTCAATGTTACAGCTCTCTACGATGCAGGCGAATCAGAATTATCAAATACAGTCAATGCTCTCATGACAGGCATGGGAACTGTTGAAGGTTACACATACGAAATCGACGGCGTAACACCAATCGCTGGCGTTGAAGTAGTATTGACAGGTTTGGATGAATACAATAAGACTACTACAGTAAACCTCGTATCAGACGAAAACGGTTTCTATTCAAGTGAAGTACTCGCTGGTACATACAATGGCGTTGCTACAAAAGAAGCTTACCAATCAGCACAAATCAGCAATGTAGTCGTTGCTTATGACAACTTGACAACAGGTGCTAACTTCACATTGAGAGAAGTATTCTTCCCAGTTGAAGCTATCGTAGCAGAAGAAATCGACAACAACAGCGTCAATACATATTGGAGCTGGGACGAAATCACAGTTGTTGAACCATTCGATCCAATGTGGATCTACTACGACAATGGTGAATACAAATCATCAATCGGTACAGGTCAAGCAGCACCATGCTACTGGGCAGTATCATTCCCTAACACAGAAGAATACGCTGGTTCAGTTCTTTCAAAAGTTGCTGTATTCGACGCAGCTCCTGACTATGCAGGAACATACACAGCTAATATCTACCTCGGTGGCACAACAGCTCCTGAAACATTAGTTGCAACACAAAGCGCACAATTAGTTGGTGTAGGTGACATGGTTGAAATCGTTCTCGACACTCCAGTTCAAATCGACGGTACACAACCATTGTGGATCACATTCTACACATCAACAGTTACATATCCAGCAGCAGGTTGCGCATACGTAGGCGAAACTAACAGCGACTGGATCTCATTAGACGGCGCAACATGGGAACACGTAGCAACAGACTATCAATTGAACTACACATGGATGATCAGAGGCTTCTTGACAGATCCTAACGGCACAACAAGAGCTCTTAGCCGTGAAAGCTACAAACCTCAATTCGAAGGTGGCGTTTCAACAGGTACATTCGTAGCTGACGCAACAGCAGAAGCTAAATACGTTGGTCTCCCTGTTATCGAATCTAACAGAAACAACCGCGCTTTGAAATCATACAAATTATATCGTCACAACTACTTCGATGGTGAAATCACAGATGAAAACATCGTTCTCGTTGCTGAAGGTATCACAGACACAGCATATGTTGACAATGGCTGGGCTACATTAGAAGGCGGTGTATATAGCTGGGGTGTTTCAGCAGTTTACGAAGGTAACAGACAAGCTGAAAATGAATCACCAATAGTATGGTCTAACACTCTCGCTAAAGACATGTACACAAGCGTTGAAGTTAGCGTTGCTACAAACACAGAAGATTCAGCAGAAGGTACATTAGTTACATTTGTAAATATTTCAGAACCTGAAATGGGTTATGATTATGAAGTTGCATTAGATGCTACAGCATACTATGAATGGCCAGAATTCCGTAAAGGTACTTACTCATTGACAATCATGAAAGCTGGTTTCAACTCATGTGCAAGAGGTGAAATCATGGAAATCTGGGACAACACTTCAGTTGACTGCTTACTCGAAGAAATCGCAGCAGCTGTTAACGGTCTCTACGTATCTCCAACAGGTTGGGCAATGTGGAAGAATGAACCAGCAGTTTACGGCGACGAAGCTATGTATGACTTCGAAGGCGGTTTCCAAGGATGGACAACACTTGACGCTGATGGTGACGACCACAACTGGTATCATATCATCAACACACACTCACACAACGCTGACCCAATGCCATCACACTCAGGCGAAGGTCACGTAACATCAGAGTCATTCTGCTTCAACGAAGGCGCTCTTACACCAGATAACTACCTTGTATCTCCACAAAAATTCGCTATCGGTTCAATGTCAGTATTGAAGTTCTGGGCAGCTGTCCAAGATTCAAACTTCCCAACAGAACACTTCGGTATCGCTGTTTCAACAAAGAGCAACGACAATCCAGAAGACTTCACAACAATATGGGAAACAACAATGCAAGCTAAGGGCGGCGTTAAAGGCGAAGGCCCAAGAGGTACAAGAGACTACGGTCAATGGTATCAATTTGAAGTTGACCTCTCACAATACATCGGTCAAAATGCTTATGTAGCATTCCGTCACTTCGACAGCTACGACCAATTCTTCTTGTGCGTCGACGACGTTGAACTCGTTAACCAATTCGGTGGCGGTAACAGATCAATCGTCAACTACGATGTATATTTGAATGGTTACCTCGAAGATCAAATCACTTCAACATACTATCAACATTCAGGTCTCATCTACGGTGAATATTATACAACAACAGTTGTTGCTAACTATACAACAGGTTCAAGTGATGCTATGTCATACAACTGGACAGCAGTTAAATGCGACAACTTCGAAGGCGTATCAGAATTCACAGCTGAATATGTAAACGGCAACGCAGTTCTCAACTGGGTCATCCCAGGAATGGAACCAGAAGTAAATGCTGAAACATTCACATACAGCTTCGATACAGACTTAGAAGGCTGGACAACAATCGACGGCAACGCTGACGGTCATATCTGGTATCATTCAACAGACAGTGAATTATATCACGCTGTATTGCCAGGCGATCCTCACTCAGGTGCTGGCTACGCTGGTTCAGAGTCATACTGCAACTATTACGGACCTCTCTTCCCTAACGATTATTTCGTAACACCTCAAAAATATGCAGTTGGCAACGGTGCTAAGATCTCATTCTGGGCTTGTTCAAAAGATAACTCTTGGGCTTCTGAACACTTCGGCGTAGCAGTTTCAACAGCTGGTAACACTTCAGAAGCTGACTTCACAACAATCGCTGAATGGACAATGACAGGTAAAGCTAATGCTAAGGCTGTACGCGGCAGAGGCGAACAAGGCAACTGGTATCAATACGAAGTTGACTTAAGCGACTACGCTGGTCAAGAAATCTACGTTGCTATCCGTCACTTCAACACAACAGACATGTTCATCTTGATGGTTGACGATGTTGAAATCACAACAGCTGGCAGAACAAGAGACAGCAAAGAAGGCACATGGATGTACTACGATGATGGTAACTACGTTGACGGTATCGGCGGTCCTGCTTCATTCCAATGGGGTATCAAGTTACGCGCAGAAGACCTCGCTCAATACGCTCCAGCAAGCTTGACAAAGGTTTCTATCTACGACCGTCTCTCAACATCAGGCGTATTCAATATCTACTTAGGTGGCAATGCTGCTCCTCAAACAAAAGTTCATACACAAACATACACATTGACAGGTGCTAACGACTTCGTTGAAATCGAATTGACAGAAGCAGTAGCAGTTGACGGTGCTGAAAACGTATGGGTTGTCTTCGAAACAACAGACGGAACAAGCTTCCCTGCATCATGCACAGCAAGCACAGGCGATGCTGACGGTCGCTGGATTTCAACAGACGGCGTACAATGGTTCGACGTATTGACAGGTGCTGGCATCGACGCAACATGGATGATCCGTGCTTACATCGGTGAATCAGAAGGCGGTGAAGAAGACGACGATGATGACACAGAAACAGAAGCATTATACCTTGGTGCAATGTTATATCGTGATGGTGAATTAATCACTCCAGAACCAATTAAGACTGGCACATACTCAGAACCAGTTGAACCAGGTATGGAACACGAATACTGCGTAAGAGTTGTTCACGCTGGCGCATTAGACAGCACATACTACGCAATGTCATGCCCAGAATGCATCGACTTCGTAGCAGCTCTCCCATGCGATGCTCCAGAAGGCCTCTATGGCGTTCAAGCAACAGAAGGCGGTCAAACTGGTGTAAGCCTCGTATGGCCTTACTCATCACCAATGTCAGAATGGTTATACTATGACAACGGCGTTAACGAAGACGCTATCGGAGGTCCTGCTTCATTCACATGGGGTATCATGTTCCCATCAGCAGCTATCGGCGGCTACGACGGAACAATGTTGACAAAGGTAGCTATGTTCGACTATGCAGTATCAACAGGTGACATCCTCATCTACTACGGTGGCTCATCAGCTCCTGCAACATTGGTCCACAGCCAACCTTACACAACATCAGGTCTCGGCCAATTCGTTGAATTCGAATTGACAGCAGCTCTCCCAATCGACATCACACAAAACCTCTGGGTTGCATTCTCAACAACACAAGGTGCTAACTACCCAGCAGCAGTATGTAGCGATACAGGCGATCCTAACGGTCGTTGGATTACATTGGATGGCACAACATGGGAAGACGTTACAGCTTACGGCTTATACGACACTTGGATGATTCGTGCTTACGTAACTAATGAAGCTAAAGGTGAAATCTCATCTCTCGCTCCAATCACAGATTACGAATACACAGTAGGTACAGGCGAGTTTAAAGCTAACGGCGCAGCTAAAGGCCGCAGCTTAGACCACTATAACATCTATCGCGGTACTTCTGCAAACAACTTCGAATTGATAGGCGAAAGCAACGAAGGTAAATACTTCGACGCAATCTCAACAACAGGCACATACTACTATCAAGTAACAGCTGTTTACAAAGCTAACGGCGAAGAATGCGAATCAGAACCTGCATCAGCATACGACAACCCTAACAACAATTACGTTGTAGTTGATGTTGTTTCAATCGATGAAAACGGTGTTAACGGCATGATGATCTATCCTAACCCAACAAACGGTAAGTTGAACATCACAGCTGAATATATGACACGTATCAGCATCACTAACACATTAGGTCAAACAATCTATGATCAAGAAGTCGACTCAGACAACCAAATCATCGATATGACTCAATATGAAGCTGGTGTTTACATGGTACGCATCACAACAGAAAACGGAGTAGCAGTAGAACGTGTTACTGTCGTTAAATAATAACTAACTCATAGAGACGTCACTGTAAAAAGGTGGCGTCTCTATTTTTTAAATTATCAAATATGAAAAAGTATTTATTATCTCTTATTATCGTACTATTCTCATTAGAACTGCTCAACGCTCAACAATATGTTGTAACAACTCCAACAAATAAGAATGTTCTTCTTGAAGAATATACCGGCAATTATTGCACATACTGTCCAAACGGACACCGCATCGCCAATGAATTGGCAGCAAAATATCCTGGTAGAGTGTTCCCTATAAATATCCACGCGGGAAGTTTCGCTTCTACTAGCTATCCAAACATGACAACAACACAAGGTAACGAATATAATAATAACTTCGGTGTTACATCTTATCCAACAGGTATCCTCAACCGTATGGGTCAAGTTAGTTATACCCAATGGGAAAATAAGGTGGATGAAATGATGAAGGAAAATGCTATCGTCAACATCGCTGGCGACTATACAATCAACGCTGCAACACGTACTGTGCAGATCACTGTTGAGATGTATTACACTGGCAATAGCTCTGAATCAACAAACTACCTTACTATCTATATGTTACAAGATGACATCGTAGGTTATCAGGCAGGTTCAAATTTAAACCCAACACAAATCGTCGACGGTCAATATAACCACACTCACGTGTTCCGTTCTGCTATCACATCAACATGGGGCGACGCTGTAAGTCCAACAACAGCAGGTTCTTTGATTACAAAGACTTACACTTACACAATCCCTCAGTCAATAGGCAGTCCTAACGGTGTTGACGTTGACATCAATAAGGTTTATTTCGTTGCTTTCCTTACAGAAAAAAATGAAGGTAACGTGACACGCCCAGTGCTCAACTCATGCAAACTCGGTGAACCTTCACCTAATATGTATGTCGTTGACTTGTGCTACGGCGAAAGCTACACAGAACATGGTTTCAACTATAACAAACCAGCAGCAGGTTATTATGAAGAAATAAAGGAAAACAATGATGGCAGCTATTCATATTTATATCTCACTGTCTATCCTTCTTACACACGTAACCTCGAAATGGAAATCTGCGAAGGCGAGTCATTCCACTATGGCGCATTCCACTTCGACAATCCAGAAGCTGGCGTACATACTCAAGAAAACGTCCTTCAAACTGTTGACGGCTGCGATAGTACAATCGTCATGACATTGACAGTTTATCCTTCTTATAACATCGAAATCACCGACGAAATCTGCGAAGGCGAAGATTATAAGAAACATGGTTTCAACCTCACAAACCTTTCAGCAGGTATTCATAACAAAACACGTGAACTTGAAACAAATTTCGACTGCGATAGTATCGTCAATTTAGTATTGACAGTACATGAGGCACCTGAAGTTACTATTTCAGGCAATACAAACATCTATTCAGGTGAAGGCGCAACATTGACAGCAAGCGGCGCTGACTCATATCTCTGGTCAACAGGCGAGACAACAGCTTCTATCACAGTTTATCCTTCTGCAACAGCAACATATTCTGTAGTAGGAACAACTAACGGCTGCGACGATGAAGCAGAAGTTACTGTCAACGTAACTGTTGGAGTAGGTGAGAACGAATTGGAAAACACTAAGGTTTATCCTAACCCAACAAATGGCGAATTGAAGATCGAATGCCTTGGAATGAGAGAGATTTCAGTCTTCATGCCAAACGGTCAATGTGTTGAAAATATCTATGTCAACGACGATGCATATACTTTAAACATGAGCGAATATAAGTCTGGCGTTTATTATGTTAAAATAACAACAAAAGACAATGCTGTTAAAGTATGCAAATCAGTGAAAATGTAATTGATTTTTAACACTCTTATAGGTAAAGGGCGCGGTATTGAATCGCGTCCTTTTTTTTTATGAAAAATGCCAAAAAAATGACCTGTAATTATGAAAAATTTTCATAATTTTGCAACTTTATTTTTAAAGTGAAAATACTTTTGTATATTATTGATTAGTAATTGAATAATTATAAACTTATTTATCAAATTTAATTAAAATTCATTATGAGAAAGTTCTTAACTTGTCTTATGGTTTTGGTGTTATTGGCACCTAACGCATTAAGAGCAGATGAGAAAAAACGTGATTCTTATCAGCCAGTTTACCAAGTGAAGGCAGATGCTATGAACGACAACACTGTCAAAGCATGCTGGAGCTGGGATGAAATCGTTCCTGACAAACTTATGATTAACTTCGAGTCAGGTGAAATATCACAAGGCGATTTCAACAATGAAGTTTCTAACTACCCATGGGTTATCACAGAAAACGCTTACGAAGGCACTTACGCTATCAAATCTTCTAACGAAGGCAAACCAAACAGCACATCAGCAATCGAAATCACTGTCGACGTTCCTTACGACGGCGTTATGGGTTTCAACTGCAGAGTGTCTAGTGAAACAAAATATGACTTCGGTCGTTTCTATATCGACGGCGTCATGATGCTTGAGACATCAGGTCTTAAAATGTGGCAATACAAAGAATATGAAATCACTGAAGGTACTCACACCTACAGATGGGAATACAAGAAAGATAACGGTACAGACAAACAAGAAGATACTTTCTATCTTGACAACATCAAACTCTTCGGTGAAGTAGAACCTTTCGAAGGCGGCTGGATCACATACAGCGACACTGCTTACGTTGAGTCGGTAAGCCCTGGTTACAACGCACAAATGTGGTGGGGCGTTAAATTCCCAAGAACAGAGTCATATAAAGATATGGTCCTCAGCGCTATCTCTGTATTCGACGCACAGCCAGGCGCAGGTAACTATACAGCTAACATCTTCATGGGTGGCGAAAACGCTCCTGAAGAATTGGTTTCAACACAAACATTCAGCTTGTCAGGTTCAGAACAATTCGTTGACGTAGCTCTTTCAACACCAGTTGAAATTGAAGGCGACCAACCATTATGGATTACATTGCATTCAACAGACATCTTCGCTCCAGCAGCAGGTTGCGAATATGCTGACGATATCAACAGCGACTGGCTCTCATTGAACGGAACAGATTGGGGTCACATCAAATCAGACTATGGTTTCCACTATTCATGGATGATCAAAGGTTATGTTGAAAATGTTGAAGGCAAGAGAGCAGAACTCGCTAATAATAACAGAGCAGAATTCAACTCATATAAAGTCTATCGCTACGACTGCTTCGCAGGTGAGATGTCAGAACAAACAGTGACATTGCTCGCTGAAAACGTAACAGACACATTGTTCTTAGACAACGATTGGGCAGGCATGGAAGACGGTATCTACCAATGGGGCGTCTCTGCAGTTTATGACGGCAATAACGAATCTTCAATCACATGGTCAAACATCGTTGACAAAAACATGGTTGCTACAATGAATGTCAACGTTACAACAAACAACAACAAGACTGCTGAAGGTACTTTGGTAAGATTCATCAACCTCTCAGAACCAGGAATGGAATATGACTATGAAGTTGTTTTGGATGAAACAGGCGCTTGCTCATGGAAGAAATTCCGTAAAGGTATTTATGAAGTGACAATCTCAAACGATGGTTATTATTCATGCTACGACAGCGAAGTCATAGAAATCTGGGACGCAACAACATTAAGCTGCGAACTCGAAGAAATAGTTGCTGCTGTTAACCTTTACGTCTCTCCAACAGGATGGGCAATGTGGAACGAAGAAGAAAACACTTCTAACGCTTTGAGCTATGACGTTTATTTGAACAACACATTATTAGAACAAGTAACAACAACATATTATCAACACTCAGACCTCACCGTTGGTCAGTCATACACAACAAAGGTCATCGCTAACTACGCTACTGGTGTCAGCGACCCAATGACATACACATGGACATATAGAGACTGTGACAACTATGAAGGCGTTTCTGACTTCACAGTGAAATATGCTAACGGCAAGGCAGTTCTTAACTGGACAGTTCCTGGAATCGACGTCTCACAAGAACCACATACATTATCATATGGTTTCGAAAATGACTTAGACCAATGGACAAATATCGATGCTGACAACGACGGTCACGTTTGGTATCATAACTCAGAATATGAAGAACACGAAGTAGACCCAGTTGAAGCTCACACAGGCAACGGCTACATCTGTTCAGAGTCGTTCTGCAACGCTTTCACAGCTCTTACTCCAGACGATTATTTAGTATCTCCAGAAAAAGTCGTTGCTACAGCAACATCAAAGATCACTTTCTGGGCATCAGCACAAGACGCTGCTTACGCTGCTGAACACTTCGGCGTCGCTGTTTCATCAGACGGCAACACTTCAGCTGACGACTTCGTAACCTTAGCAGAATGGACAATGACAGCAAAGAGCGGTGCTAAATCACAACGCGGCACAAGAAACCAAGGCAACTGGTATCAATATGAAGCTGACTTAAGTTCATACGAAGGTCAAGAAATCTGGGTTGCTATCCGTCACTTCAACACAACAGACATGTTCATCTTGTTAGTTGACGACGTACAACTCGTTGACGTTGCTCTCATCCCAGAAGTAAAAGAGACAGAAGCTCTCGGCGCTATGGTTTATCGTGATGGTCAACTCCTCAACACAACTCCAATCAGAACAGGCAGATTCTCAGAAAGCATGGCTGTTGAAACAGAACGCGAATATTGTGTCAGAGTCGTTTACGGCGGCGAAAAAGATGATACATACTACGCAATGTCATGCCCTGACTGTGAGTCACTCTTCTCACAAATGTTCTGCGACGCTCCAGAAGATCTCTATGGCGTTCAGTCATCTAACGAACAAGGCTTGATGGGCGTTCGCCTCGTATGGCCTTACTCAGCACCTACAACAAACTGGTTATATTATGACAACGGTCTTAAACTCGACGGCGTCGGCGGACCAGAAACATTCTTGTGGGGTGTCATGTTCCCAGCACAATCCCTCATCGGTTACGAAGGAACATCATTGACAAAAGTCACTATGTATGCTAACGCTATGTCAGAAGGTTTCATCTATATCTACAGCGGCGGTATCACAACACCTGCATCAATGGTTCACGCTCAACAATATTCAACTGACGGTATAGCAGATGACTTCGAAGAATACGTATTGACAACACCAGTGAAAATCGATGCTTCAAAGAACCTCTGGATCGTATTCAGCACAAATACAGGTACTATATTCCCAGCTGGTGTTGCTGCAGACTGTGGCGACCCTAACGCACGCTGGATCTCATTGGACGGCTACACATGGGAAGACATGAGCATCTACGGTTTGAACTACTCATGGATGGTTCGTGGTTATGTATCTGACGACGATAAATTAGGTGGCGAGACACGCGCTTTGCAACACTATAACATCTATCGCGGTTCTTCAGAAAACGACTTCGAATTGATCGATAACACAACAGAAACAACTTACTTCGATGTTGTTAACGAAGGTACATATTACTATCAATTAACAGCAGTATATGAGCAAGAAGGAAAAGAATGCGAATCAGATCCTGCTAATGCTTATGAAAACGAAGAACAAGACTACATCATCGTTATCGTTAAGAAAGGTGAGTCATTAGATGAAAATGCTTTTGTCACTATGGTTTATCCAAACCCAGCAAAAGACGTCTTGAACATCAGCGCTGAAGCGATGACACGCGTAAGCATCATCAACACATTAGGTCAGACAGTATACGACCAAGCAGTTGACGCTGACGATGTAGTTCTCGATATGACACAATTTAAATCAGGCGTCTATATGTTACGCATCGCAACAGAAAACGGCGTAGCAACACAACGCATCATGGTTAACAATTGATAAGAGATTTTTATAAAAACTCAGAATCTCAAAATCTCAGAATCTCAGAAATGGGGTTCTGAGATTTTTTTTGACTTCGTGCTTCATCACCTGCTTATGATCTGTCGCTCCTAACGGAGCTGTTTTTTGGAATTCAAGGTATCAGGAATTCAGGTTTCCACAATCACTAAAAAATCATTCTTAATAAAAAAGACGCCACAGGGTGACGTCTCCACTTGTAGTCTTGTAGTCTCAAACAAGGTTCACTTCCGGTTTAATCTCAATGCCGAATTTCTCTTTCACGCTTTCCTGTATCTTCGTCATGAGGTCGAGAATCTCTTCAGGTCTGCCGCCGCCGTAATGAACCAGCACGAGCGCCTGCTTGTCCCAGACTCCCACATGATTCTCACGGTAGCCTTTCCATCCCGACTTGTCGATGAGCCATCCAGCAGGAATCTTCACTCCATTGTCGTTAGGATATGAAGGCACTTCAGGATATGTCTCTTTGATGCTTTGATATTTGTCGACATCGACGATAGGATTCTGGAAGAAACTGCCGACGCTGCCAACGACACCTACTTCGGGCAATTTCTCCGCGCGTATCGTCTTGATCGCACTGGCGACGTCATATAGAGTAGGGGATTCTATGTTTTTCTTGGAAAGATAATCTTTGATATTGCCATATTCCAACTTCAACTCAGCATTTCTCTTTAGTCTGAAGTCGATGGCGTAGATGAAATATTTCTTGTTCTCTTCCTTCTTGAATATGCTGTTACGATAGGCGAACTCGCATTCTTCGTTGTCGAAGACGCGTTCCTCGCCGCTTTCAATGTCGATGGTATAAACCTTTGTGATGCAGTCTTTCACCTCGCTGCCGTATGCGCCGATGTTCTGGACAGGAGCAGCACCCACGCTGCCAGGGATGTCGACGAGATTCTCTAATCCGTAGAGATTGTTGCTAACAGTGAAATCAACGAAATCCTTCCAAACCTCACCCGACATGCACCTTACGGTAAGGAATTGAGGAATTGAGGAATTGAGGAATTGAGGAAATTCTTTATCCGTTGACTGTTGACCATCAACAAAAGTAATTCCTTTTAAATTGGAGTGTATTACTACTCCGTCAAAGTATTCTTCAGTGAAAAGAATGTTGCTTCCGCCTCCAAGGAAAAGTTTCTTAGATTCTTTAAATGTCTTGTCATCAATGAGTTTTTTTATGTCGTCCAATGAATTGACTTCGCAGAAATATTTTGCGATAACATTGAATCCCATTGTGTTTAAACCTTGAAGAGAATAATCTTTTTTCATCTGCATATTTTTTTTCAAAATTAAAAGTTTTTTGCTAAAGCGAGACATAAAAGAACTAATTTTATAAACTCAAAAAAGATATTAAATTGAAACGTGTTATTGTATCAGTTATCAACGATTTAGTGACAGACCAGAGAGTCAATAAGTCGTGCCTTACACTTCAGAAAGCAGGATTCGAGGTGTTGTTGGTAGGTCGTAAGCAGAAGAAAAGTCCCGAAATGGATGAGCGTCCCTATCGTTCTCATCGCATGAGACTTATATTCGAAAAGGGTCCGCTTTTCTACGCGGAATATAATATCAGATTGTTTTTCTTCCTTATGTTCCATCGCGCCGACTGCTTCTTGTCGAACGACCTAGACACTTTGCTGCCTTCTTTTTTAGTATCTAAGATAAAGAGAAAGAAACTCATCTACGACAGTCACGAATATTTCACCGAGGTGCCTGAACTCGTAAGTCGTCCTAAGGTGCAGAAAGTGTGGCGTAGGATAGAAGAGTTCGTCTTGCCTAAGATGAAGGAGATGATAACAGTGAATGAATCTATCGCGAATCTTTTCAGAGAGAAATACGGCATTAAGGTTCATATCATAAGAAACATCCCAATGCGCAAGATGCTGCCGGAACCTTCAACGCGTGAGAGACTGAATCTCCCTGACGACAAGCATATCCTCATTCTTCAAGGTTCTGGAATCAATATCCACAGAGGTTCAGAGGAACTCGTCGATGCTATGCAGTATCTCGACGATTGTATATTGTTGATAATAGGTGGCGGCGACGTGCTTCCAATCTTGAAGAAAACGGTGGCAGAACGTCATCACGAAGACAGAGTGCGTTTCTATCCTCGCATGCCTTATAAAGACATGATGGCGATAACACGTCTCGCTGAGGTGGGCTTCACTCTCGATAAACCTAACAACCTCAACTATCTCTTCAGTCTGCCGAATAAGTTGTTCGACTACATACAAGCTAATGTCCCGATCATAGCATCGCATCTTCCTGAGATAGAAAGGATAATAAAAGATTATAACATCGGCACATTCGTCGACGACCATAATCCTCAGCATATTGCAGAGAAAATCAAGGAAGTGCTTTCTGATGAAAATACCTTGAAAACTTGGAAAAATAATCTTAACTTCGCAGCTCAAGAATTATGTTGGGAAAACGAAGAAAAAACTTTGATTAAAATATATGAGCAATACATCTGATAAACATTTGCATATCGTAAGTTTCGATATTCCTTATCCTGCCAACTACGGCGGCGTTATTGACGTCTTCTTTAGAATTAAGGCGCTCTCGGAACGTGGTGTTAAAATTCATTTGCATTGTTTCGAATACGGACGCGAACACTCAGAATATCTTGAGAGGTTCTGCTACTCTGTAAATTATTATAAGAGAGAGACTAAACTGACAAAACTCTTTAATTCAATTCCTTATATCGTTTGCTCCCGCGATTCTGAGGAGTTGCTAGAAAATCTCAAGAAAGACGACTATCCTATTTTGCTCGAAGGTCTGCATTGCTGTATGTTGCTTACCTGTGACGACTTGAAGGATAGAAATGTGATAGTGAGAGCTCATAATGTTGAACATGATTATTATGAACATCTTGCAAAGGTAGAAGTCGATTCAAAGAAGAAATTATACCTCAAACAGGAAGTCGATAAACTCAGAAATTTCGAGTGTATCTTGAATAAGGCGAGCGCTATATTGGCGATTTCACAGAAAGACTACGAATATTTCTCTGAGAAATATAATAATGTATATAAGGTCACAGCATACAACGCTTATACTGAAGTCGACATCTTGGAAGGAAGCAGCGACTATGTCTTATATCATGGCAATCTGTCAGTGGCAGAGAATTATAGAGCTGCTGAAATACTTATTGAGACATTCGAGAATTTTGATGTCAAGTTGAAGATTGCTGGCATGAACCCTCCGCCTCATATCGTGAAACTTATTGAAGATGTGCCGAATATTGAACTTATCGATAGTCCTAGCGATCAGGTCTTGTTCGATCTTATACGTCATGCTCATATCAATATCCTTGTGACAGAACAGGCTACTGGTCTTAAGTTGAAATTGCTGAACACTCTCTTCAATGGTCGATTCTGTCTCGTCAACGACAAGATGGTCGAAGGTCTGGATGTCAATGGATTATGTTATATCGTCAACGATTCAAATGCTATACGATTTGCTGTCAGTGAGCTTATGCCTCGTTCTTTCGATAAGCATCAGATAGAACGTCGTAGAAAGAATATGAAACATTTCTATGATATCGAAGAGGCGACAGATTTGTTGTTGAAGTTGATAGAGTAGGGGTAGGAGCATTATGCATTGTGAATTATGAATTATGAAATTAAACAAGGTCTCAACTAAAAGTGCTGCCGAGCAACTGAATGTCTCTGTTGTAAGTATTCATAACTGGATTAAGGAAGGTATCCTGAAAACCACCGACAATCGCATAACTCAGGAATCTCTCGAAGAGTTTAAGAGAGAGTATCTCAATAATAACAAACTTTCAGCTCGCGCGAACAAGCAATATAAAGAGTCGCACAATCATAAGTCGTTGACAGAAGAGATAAAGAAAGATCTGAAGTCTTCTATGTCGGGCGACGAACTTTCTACAAAATACGAGTCTTCATTATCAGATTCATATAAAAATAAAGAAGGAATTTATTACACGCCTCAATATATAGTTGAGGATATGTTAAAATCTATTGACATTACGGAAGACAAAATCTTCTTGGATCCTTGTTGTGGTTCGGGTAACTTCATCATAGAGGCTATAAGAAAAGGTGTCTCTCCAGAGAATGTCTATGGCTTTGATACTGATGAGAATGCTGTCGCAATAACAAAGAAACGCATTAAAGAAATAAGCGGTTACGAAAGCAAAAATATCATCTGTGGAGACTTCTTAAACCAACAGCCAACAATCAACGGTCAACAGTTCGATTATATTTTTACAAATCCGCCTTGGGGAAAGAAAATCAATAAGGTGGATAAAATCAGATATTCTTCTTTATATAATTCAGGAAATAGCACCGACACATCGGCATTGTTTTACTTTGCCTGTTTGAATGTGTTAAAAAAAGATGGCAAGATTGGAATGTTATTACCTGATTCATTCTTTAACATAAGTTCGTTTGAAAACGCTCGTAAGTCGTTGATGACATTACAGATAAATCGTTTCGTCGATTATGGCAATGCATTCAAAGGACTGATGACCAAGGCGATGGCATTTGTAGCTACAAATGGCGAATGGCAAAAGTCTGATGACAAAAGCTTTATAGAATGCGTGATTTATAATGTTAATAAACATTTACGTTCGCAGGAGAGTTTTGGTGATATACCTAAATGTATCTTTAATTTTCATATTGAAGAAAGTGAAAGCGATATAATACGTCGTGTATTTTCTGTGCCGCATATCAGGTTGAAAGACAATGCGAAGTGGGGACTAGGTGTCATTACGGGAAACAACGAGAAAATCTGTAGGAAAGAGAAAGCCGTTGGTTGTGTTCCAATATATAGAGGTAAGGATATTATGAAGAATGCCTTGGCAGAACCATCATTGTTTATAGATGAAAATCTAGAAGGATGTCGTCAGGTCGCAGACATGGAGTTGTATAAAGCTTCGGAGAAAGTGATATATCGTTTTATCTCTAATAAGATAGTCTGTTTTTATGATACAGAACAGCGATATATTTTAAACAGTGCAAACCTTTTTGTCTTGAATGAAGATTTTCCAATATCATATTCGCAATTGGTTGATCTTTTGAATTCCGATTTCATGAACTGGCTTTTCAGAAGTATCTTCAATACGCACAAAATACTACGCGGCGACTTGGAGTCATTGCCTATCTTTCACGAGTATTTTAAGAAATACGAAACCTTTTCTGAAGAAACTTTGAAGATGTATCTCTCTATCTTGTAGTCTTGTAGTCTTGTTGACTTGTAGTCTTATCTATAACAGTTCCTTCATCGCATTTGATGATTCTTGATGGATATTTCAAGATGAGGTTATAGTTGTGTGTCGCCATGAAGATTGTTCTGCCTTTTGTGCAGATGTCGCGAAGCAGATCCATGATGTCGTTGGTGGTTTCAGGGTCGAGGTTGCCGGTAGGCTCGTCGGCCAAGATGAGAGCCGGGTCGTTGAGTAGCGCTCTTGCTATGGCGATGCTCTGCTGCTCGCCGCCCGACAACTGATGAGGCATAGATTTACGTTTGTTTGGAAGTCCCACTTGTTCCAGCACCTCGTCTATCCTTTTTGACATGGCAGACTTGTCTTTCCATCCAGTAGCGTCTAGCACGAAATAAAGATTGTCTTCTACGTTTCTGTCATAAAGAAGCTGGAAGTCTTGAAACACTATGCCTATCTTTCTTCTGAGCATCGGGATGTCGCGTTTCTTTATCGTGCGGAGATTGTAGTCGGCGATGTTGATATCACCTTCTTTGGCAGGCAGGTCTGCATATAATGTCTTGAGAAGAGATGACTTGCCACTTCCTGTTCTTCCTATTAGATATACGAATTCGCCCTCTTCAATTTCGAAGTTGACATCTTTCAACACGCAGTTATTGTGCTGAAATATGGAGGCATTCTTTAATGATATGACGCTTTTTGAATTCATAATTTACAATTCATAATTCATAATGCAAATATATAAAAAAGGCTAAAGGCGAAAGACAAAAGTCTAAAGGAAAAAAATCAAATTTAAGACGCATCAACGACATATTGTCTATTTTAATTGTGTCGTGTGACACGTCTCTACAAATTCCTAATTACTAAGACGCTTCAATGTTTGTTTATTTATGTAGGAATCATTGAAACGTCTCTACAAATTGCTGATTCCTAATTATCACCAGCTTCCTCCAGCGCCGCCGCCACCGAAGCTGCCGCCGCCGAATCCGCTGAATCCTCCGCCGCCGAAACCACCAGATCCGCCTGAGAAATTGTTCCAATTGTTGTGATGATGATGATGTCGATTGCTGCTGTTGTTGAGTACGCTCAACCAGAACAATGTCCTCCAGAATGATGAGTCGTCTTTTCTGGATGAGATAGTGGTGCCGACTTTATTCGCTAATTTGATATATAAAATCATTGCTGCCATTCCTATTAAGATGAATATCAATGCAGCTAGTTCTGAGTTTTCTTCTGTGGATTTGTCTGATGAGAAACCGCCGGAGGCGAGCTTTATTATTGAGTCGATGGCATTGTTGACACCGCCGTAATAGTCGTTGTATTTGAATGCTGGTATCATCTGGTTCTCGATGATACGTTTTGCCAATGCGTCGGGAACATATTGTTCGAGGCCGTATCCGACGCTGATGAACACCTCACCTTTAGTTTCATTCTTTGGTTTTACTAAGATAACGATGCCGTTGTTTTCTTTTGTTCCTACGCCCCATTTCTCGCCGAGTTGATATGCGAAATCCGCTGCCGTAGTGCCTTGTAAGTCGTTGACGAATACCACGGCGATTTGTGTCGACGTAGTGTCGTTGTAGTTTCTGAGTTTATATTCAAGACTGTTAACCTGAGATGCTGTCAGAGTGTTAGTGAAATCGTTGACAAGTCGAGGAGGTGACGGACGACTAGGAATCAGCTGAGCATGGCATATAAAAACCATGAATAATAATAAAAATAATGTGGCGAACTTTTTCTGTCCACTAATCCACACGAAATTGTCACTGATATTTTTGTTATTTGTCATTATTGTAAATTATTATTTCCTAATAGAATAGACGCTTCAATTACGTATTGTTCATTTTTATGGTGTAATTTGAAACGTCTTTACCAATCATTCCTAATTATAAAGTCGCACGTCCGTGCGCCTCTACGCGAAATTTTTTAATTCCTCAAATCCTCAATTCCTTAAATCCTCAGATTCTAACTAAAAGAAATCTCATCACTAAGTTCATTGACGTCATCGCTTTGATAAGGGAAGTAAGTCTTGAGTTTCTCGCCGCATTTCAATATTCCAGCGATGAGTCCGTCGGCGAATCTGTTCTCTTTGAACTTGGTTGTCATCTCGTCTTTGATGTCGTTCCAGAAGTCGTGTTCCACCTTTTTGTTGATGCCTTCGTCGCCTATGATGGCGAATTTATGGTCTTTTACGGCGAGGTAGAACAAGATGCCGTTGCGCGCGGCAGTACGATCCATCTTTAAATCGTAAAACACTTCTGCCGCGCGCTCCAGAGTCTCTTCTTTACAATGATTCTCAATATGCACTCTGATCTCGCCGGAGGTGTTGAGTTCCGCTTCCTTGATGGCAGCGACAATGTCGTGCTGCTCTTCCTTCGAAAAGAATGTTCTTGATGTCATTATGTTTATTTTTTTAAATTAAAATTCAACTTTAGGCGCTACCTCAGCACCTGCTGCTGCCTCGAAATATGCTTTCTTGTCGAAACCAAACATATTGGCAACGATGTTGGTAGGGAATCTGCGTAATCCTGTGTTGTATTCTTTCACAGCGTCGTTGAAGTTCTTGCGCTCCACAGAGATGCGGTTCTCTGTTCCTTCAAGCTGCGCCTGCAACTCTCTGAAGTTTTCGTTTGCCTTCAAGTCAGGATATTTCTCCACTGTGACCAAAAGTCTCGACAATGCGCCTGACAACTGATCTTGCGCTGCCTGGAATGCCTTGATGTTTTCTTCTGTCATATTGTCGGCATTGAAGTTGACAGATGTCGCTTTGGCACGTGCTGCTACTACGTCGGTCAAAACTTGTTGCTCATGTTCTGCGTAGCCTTTTACTGTCGCTACTAAGTTAGGGATGAGGTCGGCACGACGTTGATATACGTTCTCAACCTGAGCCCATTTTGAATTTACATTCTCTTCCTTGTTGACCAAGCTGTTGTATTTGCCTATAAACCAAAAGACAATCAAGGCAACAACGCCAACGATTAAAATAATGGTGTTTTTGTTTTTCATATTTTCTCCTTTTTTGTTGCTGTGAACTTGAACTGGCGGTGCCTGAGCTTGTCGAAGGTACAATCTGTCACTTCGACAAGCTCTGTGACCATAGTTCAAAGTTCAGTGTTCATAGTTCAAAGTTCACCAAAACTTCTCTTAACAAACTCATTCAAATCTTTACCTTTCAATAAGTTCTTTGAAAGGCGTGCTAAGTCGTATAATTGTTTGATTGTGTTCTTCTGTGCTTCTTCGTCTTTGTCGGCGAGACCTGCAACGACAGGGTTGTTGACGTTGAGCATGAGGGTGTAGCTGTCTGGCATTGTGCCCCACATCTGCATTCCGCCGCCCATGGCGCTCATCTCTTTCATACGGCGCATGAACTCGTTTTGTATTATTTCAACAGGAGCGTCGTCTTCGCCTAAGTTGCTGAATTCAACGTGGTATGTGACTTTATCGATGATGTTGTCAAATGCCTTCTTGATGTTTTCTTTTTGTTCGTCGTTGAGTTTTGACTCTTTGCTTTCGTCTTCTTTCTCAATGAGTTTGTCGATAGAAGCAGAGTCGACGCGAGCGAATGAGCAGTCGCCGTATTTTTGTTCTAATGTGCTGATAAAGTGTGAGTCGAGGATGCCGTCTAACATAAGGACGCTGTAGCCTTTGCTCTTTGCGTTTTCGATGTTGCTGTATTGCTCGTCAGCGTTAGTCGCATAGAGATAAACGAGTCTGTTGTCCTTGTTCTTCTGGTTTTCTTCGATATGCTTCTTGTATTCTTCTAATGTATAGTAGATGCCGTCGGTGTCTTTTACGAGCATGAATTTCTCTGCTCTCTCGAAGAACTTAGGATCTGCTATCATGCCGTATTCGATGAAGACGCTGATGTCGTCCCATTTCTTTTCGTATTCAGCGCGGTCTTTCTTAAAGAGTTCTTCAAGTTTCTCAGCGACTTTCTTGGTGATATAACCAGAAATCTTCTTGACGTTCTGGTCGTTTTGCAAGAATGAACGGCTTACGTTCAATGGGATGTCTGGTGAGTCGATGACGCCGTGGAGCATTGTCAAGAACTCTGGCAAGATGCCGTCGACAGAGTCTGTAACGAAAACTTCGTTGCAATAGAGTTGTATCTTGTTGCGTTGAAATTCGTATCTGTTCTTGATTTTAGGGAAGTATAAGATACCTGTCAAGTTGAAAGGATAATCGACGTTGAGGTGGATGTGGAACAAGGGTGTCTCGAAGTTCATCGGATACAAGACATGATAGAAGTCGTCGTATTCCTTGTCTTCTATTGATGATGGTGACTTCTTCCAGAGTGGAGCGACGTCGTTGATGATCCAAGGTTTCTCTACTGACTGTGTCTTTGGTTTGCCGTCTTCGTCATTCTCGCCTTCGATGATTTCTTCGACATTCTTTGTTCCGAATTGGATTGGTACTGACAAGAACTTACAGTATTTGTTCAGCAACTCGCGGATCTTGCTTTCTTCGAGGAAGTCGGCGCAGTCGTCGGAGATATAAAGAATGACATCTGTTCCGCGTGAGCCTTTTGGTATCTCGTTCATTGTGTATTCAGGACTGCCGTCGCATTCCCACATAACGCCTTTTTCTTCTTCTGTCTGTCTGAATGACTTGCTGATGAGAGCCACTTTGTTTGACACCATGAATGATGAGTAGAATCCTAAACCGAAGTGACCTATGATGTTAGCTGCTTCTGCCTCGCTTTGTGTCTTGAATTTCTCCACGAATTCTGTAGCGCCAGAGAAGGCGATTTGGTTGATGTATTTGTCGACTTCAGCGCTTGTCATGCCGATGCCGTTGTCGCGGATGGTGAGAGTCTTTTTCTGCTTGTCGATCTCGACTCTGATGGTGAGGTCGCCGAGTTCGCCTTTGAATTCGCCTGCTGAAGCGAGAGTCTTGAGTTTGTTGGTCGCATCGACAGCGTTGCTTACGATCTCACGTAAGAATATTTCGTTTTCTGAATATAAGAACTTCTTGATTACAGGAAAAATGTTTTCCGTTTTTACACCTATTGAACCTGTTTGCATATCTGTATATTTTTAAAGTTATTATTTTTTTCTGACATTCGCGATGTCAAACAATATGCCACGAAGGTGTCACTGACAAAATGACTTTTTAAAATGTCTAAAGGCTAAAGACCAAAGTCTAAGGTTTTTTGAAACCAATATACACTAAAATCTGCCTTTTACACTTTAAAGCTATTCTAAATTTTAACAACAAAACTTTAGTCATTTGTCTTTTGACTTTTGTCATTAGTCAATTTCTTTGGGCGTTCCGGCTTTGCCGTCGGGCTTTCCGCTATATCTTTGCTTGCTCCGTTATCACTCCGCTCGCAAAGGATGCCGCTCCAATCCCTAACGCATTGGGGCGATGAGTAACAAACTGCGAGCCTTGAGCAAGAGAACTGAAGCTGTTAAAAAAAAATTCTTAAACTTATAATTTCAATTGATAATTTTTCTATATTCGTAGCATTAAAAATTTACAATTATGAAGAAAATCTATTTAATTATGACGCTTTGTATGATTATGGTGTCATGTAAGCCAGATGGTGGTAATGGAAGACATGAAGATCATGAATATGTTGACCTCGGTTTAAGCGTAAAATGGGCTACATGTAATGTTGGAGCGAAATCGCCAGAAGGCTATGGACTATATTTTGCTTGGGGTGAGACAACTACAAAATCAGAGTACAATTCATCTAACTGCCCTATCTACGGACTTAGTGTGTCGGAGTTGCAATCACAAGAATATATAGATAGCGTGGGCAATCTTATGCCACAATATGATGCCGCTACAGCCAACTGGGGCGGTGATTGGAGAATGCCGACAAGAACAGAACAAGAAGAATTATTGGATAACTGCACATGGAGTTGGGTGTCGCAAAACGGAGTTAATGGTTATAAGGTGACATCTAAGGTAAACGGTAATAGTATTTATTTGCCTGCTGCTGGGTTTCGTGACGGGTCATTGCTTTTCAGCGATGGATATATAGGCCAATACTGGAGTTCTTCGCCTCTTGAAACCAATCATTATGGTGCTTTTATGTTGTATTTTTATAGTGATGTTCAGCGTATGGATGGAAGTTATCGCGTTCTTGGTCAAAGCGTTCGTCCTGTCCTAGAAGAAAAGTAGAGACATATCAGAATTCGTTTGAAAATAAGAATTTTGTTGCGTCTTTTGCATAATCTTTTTAAATGCACTTTCGACTAAAATTCCCTCATTGAGTGATGAAAATATTAAAATCAAGCACTCATTGAGGGATTTTTTTTGTTCAAAACCAGTCCCGTTAGGGACGTCAGACCATAGGCAGGCGGTGGAGCGCGTAGCTCGCCTGTGAAAAAAGATTCGTTTTGATAGAATGAATCTTCGCTGTTTTTTACTATGTTTGCAAATTGAAAAGTCTAATGGTTAAAGGCAAAAGACTAAAGTCTGTTAGTCGTTGACAAAAAAAATCGAATTATGCAAAATTTCATAGATAAACTACAATCATCATTAAAAGAAGGTTCATTTGTAAAACTGACGTTGTCAAAACCAGTAGGGACGCGATTAATCGCATACGTAGGGACGCGATTAATCGCGTCCGTACAAGGACAATCAATAGAAGAATTACGTAACGTCTACGTGAAACCTATCATCCTCAAAAACGAGAAGATGTATTCTTTCACATATCGTTACGAGAGAAGAGACGAGACCAAGAACTATGACGCTGAGCAGACTCTTGAGGTAATCACGGAATTGCTTTCTGGAATATTTCTCAATGCTTCGTTGTTCACTCTTACTGAAGACGTCACTCTTCTCGTGAGCAAGAAAGGCAAGGCTACTGTCATGTGCAAGGCTGTCAAGGAACAGAGAGAGCAGAACGTGCAGCACGACAAAGTCAAGAATCGTCTGATAAATACGGATAATCCTTGGTGGTTTAAGTTAGGTCTGACAACACGCGAAGGCAAGGTCACTGCTGACATGCAGCATAAGTTCAAGCAGATTTGCAAATATGTCGAGATTGTTGACGGCGTGATGAAGAACGTGAAGTTCGATGGCAAGATCCGCATCGCCGACATGGGAGCAGGGAAAGGTTATCTCACTTTTGCCTTATATGAATATCTCACACAGAAATGCAAATACGACATCATGATGGAAGGCGTGGAGATACGTCCTGACTTAGTCGTTAAAATCAACGAGATAATAAAAGAATCAAATTTGAAAGACTTTCGTTTTGTGGAAAGTAGTATAGAATCCTTCGGATGTGGATGTCAACAGACAATGCCAAAGGTTCAAAGTTCAGAGTTCAAAGTTCAAAGTCAATTAGATGTCCTCATCGCTCTTCATGCATGCAACACTGCCACCGACGATGCTATTATAAAAGGTATAAAGTCTGGGGCTAAGTTAATCATCTGCGCTCCTTGTTGTCACAAGCAGATCCGTCAGGAGATGGAGAAGTCGAAAGTCGTTGATCCTATCACACGTTACGGCATCTTCCTGGAACGTCAGGCGGTGATGATTACTGATGCGATACGGGCCTTGATAATGGAATATTACGGTTACAAGACACAGGTGATGGAGTTCATCGAGATGGAACATACTCCTAAAAACATATTGCTCGTTGGAAGAAAGAGCGATGCACCGGTCGATAAAGAATCCATTTTGAAGCAGATAGAAGAATTGAAGAAACAATACGGAATAGAGAGACATTATCTGGAGAGAATCTTTGATTAACTTTCCCCTTTGCGTTAGGGATTGGAGCGGCATCCTTTGCGAGCGGAGCGAGCAAAGATAGAGCGGAAAGCCCGACGGCGGAGCTGAAGGCGTAGCCGGAACGCCCAAAAAAAGACTAAAGACTAATGACAAAAGCCGAAAGACTAAAGAATTTTTAGATTAAAGTTTGAAATGTAAAGAGGTTAAAGTCCAAGGCAAAAAATAAATTTAAAAAACTCTTTCCATATAAATAAAAATGTTTATCTTCGTGGACTTGAAAAAAACACAAAGTATTTAACGTTAAAAAAAATAAATATCATGCAAAACATTGAATGGTCAAAACTTCCATTTGGTTATTATCCAACTAATTACAATGTTCGTTGTTACTACAGAAACGGACAATGGGGCGAATTAGAAGTAAGCTCAGAAACATCTATCAATATTCACATGGCAGCAACATGTTTGCACTATGGTCAAGAAGCATTCGAAGGTTTGAAGGCTTTCCGTGGTGTTGATGGTAAAGTTCGTATTTTCCGTTTGGAAGAAAACGCTAAACGTTTGCAATCATCATGCGATGGTATCATGATGCCACAATTCCCAATCGAGAAGTTTGAAGAAGCTATGAAGAAATGTGTTCAGCTCAATGCAGAATTCATTCCTCCATTTGAAAGCGGCGCTTCTTTATATCTCCGTCCATTGATCATTGGTACAGGCATCCGCGTTGGTGTTAGCCCAGCTGACGAATATTTGTTCTTAGTATTTGCAACACCAGTAGGTCCTTACTTCAAAGGCGGTTTCCAAGCTAACCCATATGTCATCACACGTAAATATGACCGTGCAGCTCCTCTCGGAACAGGTACATACAAAGTTGGTGGCAACTACGCTGCAAGTATGCGTCCTCACATGGAAGCATGCCAAGGCGGTAAATACGCTTGCGAATTCTATCTCGACGCTAAAGAAAAATGTTATATCGACGAAGCTGGCGCAGCTAACTTCTTCGCTATTAAAGACAATACATACATCACTCCATTGTCAACATCAATTCTCCCATCAATCACAAACAAGAGCTTGATGTTCTTGGCAGAAAAAATGGGTATGAAAGTAGAACGTCGTCCAATCCACGTTGACGAACTCGCTACATTCGAAGAAGCTGGTGCTTGCGGTACAGCAGCTGTTATCAGCCCTATCTCACGTATCGACGACCTCGACAATGACAAGTCATACGTATTCGGTGATGGCAAACCAGGTCCACAAAGTGAAAAGTTATATAACAAACTTCGTGGTATCCAAACAGGTGCAGAAGCTGACGAATATGGCTGGATCACTATGGTAGAAGGTATATAATATATGAAAAAATTATCCCTAAGCAGATGAGTTTTTTCATAGCTTTGTTTGAGCGCCGTTGTTTTTACGGCGCTTTTTTTGTTTTAAAAAAAACTTAAAAAAATCATTCTTACCTATTGATTATTTGTGATTAAAAGTGTATTTTTGCGCCTTAATAATTAGATATAAATCGAAATTAATAAATCTAAATTAAAATTTAATCAAATGAAAAAATTTACTTTCTTAATGTGTGCAGTATTGGCTTGCTTACTTCAAGTTAATGCACAACAATTCGTTTCTACAGAAGTACAAAATAGAAACGCAATGATCGAAGAATTTACAGGAAGAAACTGCGGTTACTGTCCAGACGGTCACGTTATCGCTAACTCAATCGTTCATGCTAACCCAGGTAGAGTATGGGCAGTTAACGTTCACGCAGGTGGATACGCTCCAACATCATACCCTAACTTCAACACAGGCGTTAGTACAACAATCTGCAACGGTTTCCAAGTAACAGGTTTCCCAGCTGGCGTTGTTAACCGTTCAACAGCACAAGCTCAAGGCCGTGGTTCATGGCAATCATTAACAAACCAACAACTTTCACAAGTTGCTGAATGTAACGTAGCTGGTCAAGTTGTTATTAACCCTGTAACACGTCTCGCAAAAATCACTGTTGAGGTTTACTATACAGCTAACAGCGCTTCAGATAAAAACTACCTCACAATATATATGTTGCAAGACAGTATCTGGGGTTCACAATCAGGCGGCAGCTCAAACCCTGAACAATATGTAGGTGGTAACTACTGCCACATGCACATCCTCCGCGATGCTATCACAGCTGACTGGGGTGATGAAATTGCTCCAACAACAGCAGGTACTTTAATCACAAAAGAATACGTTTACGAAATCCCAGCTTCAATCGGTTCACCAAACGGCGTTGAAGTTGACCTCGAAAATATTGCATTCCTCGCTTTTGTAGAAGAAAAACAACAAGGCGCAACATACCGTCCTATTCTCAACGTTAACGAATTAACAATGACACAAGGTACAGAAGAAGCTATCTATCCAATCATCGCTAACGTAGCAGCAGCTTCAGGTTTCTCATGTTCAACAACAAGAACTTTAAAACTCGACCTCGTTAATGGCGGTTTAGATGAATTGACATCTCTCAAATATCAAGTTAAAGTTGCTGACAACGAGCCAATCGAATTCACATGGGAAGGCAGCATCGCTTCATACCAAAGCTCATCAATCGAAGTCGATGTTGAAATTCCTTTCGGTTCACACGATGTTGAAGTTAAGATCGTTGAAGCTAACGGTACAGCATACGAATTTGCTAAAGAAGCTACAATCAAGAGCGAAGAATGGGTAAATGTTGCTATCGAAGGTGAAACAGAAGAACTTTCAATCGAAATTATGCAAGATAAATACGGCAACCAAATCACATGGCAACTCCTTGCTTCAGACAACACAGTTATCGCTGAAGGCGGTCCTTACCAAATGTTAGTCGGTGGTTCAGCTGCTACACAATTACACATCCAAAAAGCTACAGTTAACAAAGGTGACTGCGTTAAATTCGTTATCAAAGACAACGTAGGTAACGGTATCTGCTGCAGCTTCGGTGAAGGTTACTACCAAATCAAAGACAGCAAAGACAATATCGTTGTTGATGGCGACGGCGACTTCGGTTCAGAAGCATCAGCATTATTGTCAATCGGTGATGGCGTTGCTGTTGAAGAAATTGAAACAGTTGAAACATTAAATATCTTCCCTAACCCTGTAAAAGACGTTCTTACAGTTAAAGGTGAAAACATGAGCCAAGTTGTTATCTGCAACGCTTTAGGTCAAGTTGTTGAATCAATCAACACAAACGACAGCGAAGTTAGAGTTAACGTAAGCGCATTCCAAAACGGTATGTATTTCATCAACGTTATCGATAACAACGGTGTTATGACAACAACAAAAGTATCAGTTTTACATTGATATTTCCATAAATAAATAATGAGACGTTGCTTTTAGCAGCGTCTCTTTTTTTTCATAATAAATCTAAACCAAATGAAAAAACTTACTTTCTTAATGCTGACTGTCTTAGTTTGCTTGTTGCAAGTCAATGCTCAGCAGTTCGTTTCTACAGAAGTACAAAATAGAAACGCTATCATTGAAGAATTCACAGGAAGAAATTGCGGATACTGCCCTGATGGTCACGTTATCGCTAACTCAATCGTTCACGCTAACCCAGGTAGAGTATGGGCAGTTAATGTCCATGCCGGCGGTTACGCTCCAACATCTTATCCTAACTTCAATACAGATGTCACCAATACTATCATGAACGGTTTTAGTGTTACCAGTTTCCCTTCAGGCGTTGTTAACCGTTCAACGGCAACAGCTCAAGGTCGCGGTTCATGGCAATCATTAACAACACAGCAACTTTCTCAAACAGCAGAATGTAACGTTGGCGGTCAAGCTATCATCAATCCTCTTACACGCACAGCAAAGATCAACGTTGAAGTATATTATACATCAAACAGCGCTTCTTCAACAAACTATCTCACAATAGTTATGTTGCAAGATAGTATCTGGGGCTCACAGTCAGGCGGCAGCTCAAACCCTGATCAATATGTAGGTGGTCAATATTGCCACATGCACATCCTCCGCGATGCAATCACTGCTGACTGGGGCGACCAAATCTCTCCAACAACAGCAGGTACTTTGATCTCAAAAGAATATATGTACCAAATCCCTGAATCAATAGGTTCTCCTAATGGTGTTGCAGTCGACCTCGATAATATCATTTTCTTAGCTTATGTATCAGAAAAATATCAAGGAACACCAACACGTGCTATCCTCAACGTAAACGAGTTGAACACAATGCAAGGCTCAGAAGAAGACTTGTATCCTTATATCACAAACGTAGCTCCAACAACATCTATCTCATGTTCAACAACAAAGACAATGAAGATAGATTTAGTCAACGGCGGTTTGCAAACTCTTACATCATTGAAGTTACAAGCAAAGGTTGGTAATTCACAACCTGTTGAATTCGATTGGAATGGTAATGTTCCTTCTTATGGATTGTTCTCAATTGAAAAAGATCTCAACGTTCCTTTCGGATCACATATCGTAGAAGTTAAAATCATTCAAGCAAACGGCACTGCATTCGAGTTTTCAAAAGAAACAGTAATCGATAGCGAAGAATGGACTGAAGTTCAAATCGATGGCGAGAAAGAAGAACTCACAATCAATATCATGCAAGATAAATATGGCAACCAAACCACATGGGAACTCATTGCATCAGACTACAGCGTTATCGCTTCTGGTGGACCTTACACAATGTTGGTAGGCGGTTCAACAGCAACACAATTACATACTGAAAAAGCAACAGTAAATAGCGGCGACTGTGTCAAATTCGTTATTAAAGACAATATTGGCAATGGCATCTGCTGCCAATACGGTGAAGGCTACTATCAAATCAAAGATAGCAAAGGTAACATACTTGTTGATGGCGACGGCGCATTCGGTTCAGAAGCATCTGTTCTTTTGTCAATCCAAGGTAATGATGACGGAGAAGACGATGGTGATGATGATGACGATGACAACAACGGCGAAGTTAACGCAGATTATGTTTCAACAACACCACAAAACAGAAACCTTCTCATCGAAGAGTTCACAGGAAGAAACTGTCCTAACTGCCCAGCAGGTCATATCATCTCAAGCGGCATCACACATGACAATCCTGGAAGAGCATGGAGCATGGGTATCCACTCAGGTTATTTCGCTGTGACAACATATCCTAACTTCAATACAGATATCAGTGCTATCTTCACTGATCCTTACGATGATGTTCAAGGCGGTCTCGGTTATCCTGCTGCTGTTTTGAACCGTTCAACAGAAGAAGCATTGGGAAGAGGCTACTGGGAAGCAGCTGCTGCTGAACAACTCCAAATCGCTGCTGAATGTAATGTAGGCGGTCATGTCACTATCGACCCTATCACTCGCAAGGCTTATATCACAACAGAAGTTTACTACACAGCAAACAGCGCTGAGTCAACAAACTATCTCACTATCGTTATGTTGCAAGATAGTATCGCTGGTCAGCAAGCATACGGTCATACTAACCCTGCTCAAGATCTCGGCGATGACATGTATTGCCACATGCACGTCCTCCGCGATGTCGTTACTTCTTCATGGGGTGATGCTATAACTCCTACAACAGAAGGTTCTTTGGTTAAGAAGACTTACGAATATAGCATTCCAGAAATCATCGGCGACCCTAACGGCGTGACCGTTGATTTGGATAATATCTACTTCATCGCTTTTGTTACTGAGAAATATCAAGGCATGCCAACACGTCCAATCTTGAATGTTAACAAATTATCACAAGAACAATCGACAGGCATGGCAGTGTCACCTTATATCTCAGACCTCGTAATGGAAGAAGGCGTATTCTGCGCTAACTCAAGAACATTCAAAAACTACGTTAAGAACGTCGGTTCTTCAGCACTCACATCAATGAAGTTTGAAGTTAAAACTGCTGACGGTAATGTAGTTGAACATTCATGGGAAGGCAACATCGCTCCCGATGCAACAGAACGTATCGACATCACTTTAGATATTCCTTTCGGCAACAACGAAATAGATTTCAATATCGTTGAGGCTAACGCTCAATCTCATGACTATACTAAATCTGTTATGGCTCTCTGCGATGAATGGGATGAATATGATACAGGTTGTATAGAAGAAATACCATTGACAATTGAAATCATGCAAGATAAATATGGTAACCATACAACATGGGAGTTCATGTCATCAGATAACACAGTCTTAGCTTCAGGCGGTCCTTACAGCTATTTGCCTAACGCTAATTCAGAATTACATACTTACACAGTTAATGTTATGGAAGACTGTTATAAATTCGTTATTTATGACAGCTATGGCAATGGTATCTGCTGCGGTGAAGATGGCGACGGATATTACAGAATCCTTGACGAAGGCGGCAATATCGTCGTCGATGGTAACGGCGAATTCGAAGACATCGCTTACAGCATTCTTTCAGTCAAGACATCAGGATCTGTTAACGATGTGATTGCATCTGCATATAATATTTATCCTAACCCAGCAAAAGATATGATAACAGTGAAAGGTGCAAATATGAGCCAAATCAAGGTTTACAATGCCTTAGGTCAGATGGTTAAAGCTATAGACTGCGACGCAAATGAAATGAATATCAGTGTTAATAACTTGCAAAATGGAATCTATTTCATCAATATCACAAATGATAAAGGTGAAATGACAACGAGCAAAGTCTCAATTCAACATTGATTTATGACGAAAGTCTAAAGACAAAAGGCTAAAGGTTTTCCCGACCTTTAGCCTTTTTTGTTATATTTCAATAAGAGACGCAAAGACACAGAGACGCAGAGACTGTTGTTCTCTAGTTCCTCTTCCCCTCTATCTCCTCTAACTTCCTCTCAATCCTATCAAGTTGTTTCTTGATATCGTCGTTGTTGTCTTCTGCCATGGCATCAACAAAGACAGAGTTGATGAATGATAATCCTATGATGCCGCCACCGCATAATAAAAGACAGAAATAGAGTCGAGATATTTTTCCAATAAATGGTGATGTTGCTGCAGCTATTGTGTCTGGTATCTCATACCATCCTTCTAATGTAAAGATTCTAAATACAGTATATATGGAGTCGAGTGGGGTGGAGAAGAACTCTGGTGCTATGTTCTTATACAGACAGCAGTTAATCAGACTGGAAATAAAAATTATTATCACGAATCCCAACAGTATTGCTCTCGATTGTTTCAAGGCTCTGGCAAATCCTTTTGTAATCTGGCTTATATTTGGGAAGAACTTGAATACTCTGAAAATCCTGAATATCCTTAAAAGACGCAGCGCCAGAATAACAGAGAGATTGGAGAGTGACGAGTTGATGAATAATGTTGTGATAGAAGGAACGGACAAAAGTATTATGATAAAATCAAATCTGTCCCATCCGTTTTCCCAGAATTTCTTGAAACCGTATTCCCTGATTTTCACTATCATCTCTATGATGAAAAAGATAGTGATGAAAATATCGAAATGCATCAGCATGTAATTGTTAATGCCGGATTCTGTAAGGAATATTATCAATGTATTGATGATAATTATTGATAGAATGACACTTTCATTAAGGAATATTTTTTTCAATTTTGATAGCATAATTATTTATGATTTAATTGATAACAAAATTAAAAAAAATATTTTTACTTTTGTCTTATATATTTTTAACATGAATTAAAATGAAAATTAAATCATTCTTTCCCTGGGATTCATTGATAAGTGTAATTACTATTATATTTAATGCAATATTTCTGTTTTGTGTTTGGGATGCTTTTCAAACTGGAGTCTTGTTGTTTGAAATTATTTCATTATGCTTTATAACAATACCTGTTTTATTTTTGCCACTTAGATTGGTCGTTACCGATGAAAATGTAATTATATATAGACTTTGTGGAATGGTAAAGATAAAATTGTCTGATATTATGTCTTGTTATATAATAGAAGATAGTTATGAATTTTTTAATAATGGAGCCAGAAGATTTGGTAGCGGAGGAATGTACGGAGTATTGGGACATTTTAAACATGATAAACTTGGAAAAATGAGATGCTTCGTCACTCATAGAGAACAATGTTTTATAATAAAAAAGAAAGACGGTAAAATCTTTGTAATCACATCTCCAAGACGGAAAGAGATAGTAGAGTTCATTAATAAAAATAAGGTTTAACGTCATTACAACATTAAACCTTATTTTAATTGTTTATTTATATTAGACGCATCAATGTGTGTTTATTTTAATAGGAATCATTGATACGTCTCTACAATTATGCATTATGAATTATGAATTACAAAAACGCTGCCATTTGTTCTTGTAATTTCTTTGCTTCATCAGCTGCTTTTTCTGCGAAGTCTTGTTCTTTTGAAGCGTAGATGATGCCTCTTGATGAGTTGACCAACAAACCGCATTCTTTGTTGAGACCGAATTTAGCTACTGCTGCCAAGTCGCCGCCTTGTGCTCCAACGCCAGGAACCAAGAAGAAGTGATTTGGCAACATCTGTCTGATTTCGCCTAATTCTTCAGGGTGTGTTGCGCCAACAACGTACATCATCTTGCTGTCGTCAGCCCATGTGCTTGACTTAGCGAGAACTTCTTTGTAAAGTTCACGACCTTCAATGTTGAGGTATTGGAAATCTTTTGAACCTTTGTTTGAAGTGAGTGCTAACAAGATAACCCATTTGTCTTCGAAGCCTAAGAATGGTTCTACTGAATCTAACCCCATGTAAGGAGCTACTGTGATAGCGTCGCTGCTCATTGATTCGAAGAATGCTCTTGCGTAGTTAGCTGATGTGTTGCCGATATCGCCTCTCTTAGCGTCAGCGATGACGAAAATCTCAGGATAGTTAGCTTTGATGTATTTTATTGTCTTGTCCAAGCTTTCCCAGCCTTTAGCGCCGTATACTTCGTAGAAAGCAGTGTTAGGTTTGTAAGCTACTGTATATTGAGCTGTTGCATCGATGATTTGCTTGTTGAATTCGAAGACTGGATCTTCACATTCTAAAAGATGTTGAGGAATCTTGTTGATGTCGGTGTCTAAACCAACGCAAAGGAATGATTTCTTTGCAAATATCTGTTCTACTAATTGTTGTTTGTTCATGGTATTATATTTTAGTTTAAAGTTTATGGTTTAAAGTGGTTTTAAAGTTGATAGTTTAAAGTTATTAAGTTTATAAAATTCAACCTTAAACCTTAAGCTTTAAGCCTTAAACAAATTTAATTTTAACTTTCAGTTTTCTATTATATATTTTCCTTAAGGCGTTCAGCGTTTTCTGCCATCTGGAGTTTTTCTATTATCTCGTTGATGTCGCCGTCGATGATAGCCTGCAAGTTATAAATTGTCAGGTTGATACGATGGTCGGTAACGCGTCCTTGTGGATAGTTGTATGTTCTGATCTTTGCTGAGCGGTCGCCTGTCGACACCATTGTCTTTCTCTGCGAAGCGATGCTTTCCAAGTATTTGTTGTATTCTTGTTCGTAGAGACGTGTTCTCAAGACTTTCATCGCTGTTGCCAAGTTCTTGATCTGTGATTTCTCGTCTTGGCATGAAACTACGATACCGCTAGGGATGTGTGTCAGACGTACAGCAGAATAAGTAGTGTTAACCGACTGTCCACCTGGACCTGATGCGCAGAATGTCTCTTTGCGGATATCTTTTTCGTTAAGTTCTACGTCGAATTCTTCTGCTTCAGGGAGAACTACTACTGACGCTGCTGATGTATGGATTCTGCCTTGAGTCTCTGTCTTAGGTACACGTTGAACGCGGTGAACGCCCGACTCGAATTTAAGGAGTCCGTAGGCGCCGTCGCCGATAACGTTGAATACTATTTCCTTGAAACCGCCTGCTGTGCCTTCGTTGAGTTCAACGACTTCTATCTTCCAGCCTTTTGTCTCGCAGTATCTGATATACATTCTGTAGAGGTCGCCGGCGAAGATAGAAGCCTCGTCGCCACCGCTGCCGGCACGTATTTCCATTACGGCGTTCTTGTCGTCTGTCGGATCTTTAGGGATGAGCATGACACGGATTTCTTCTTCAATAGTCTCACGTCTTTGTTCTGCCTCATTGAGTTCTTCCTGTGCCATCTCGCGCATATCATCGTCTTTCTCGTTCTTCAAGATTTCTTTGGCTTCCTCTATGTTAGCCAAGAGGTTCTTATATTCCTTGAAAGCAGCAACGATAGGTTCCAACTCTTTGTAGTCCTTGTTGATCTTGACGAAACGTTTCATGTCGCCAATAATCTCAGGGTCGTTGAGCTGTTCACCTAATGTCTCCCATTTGGTTTTTATATCTTCTAACTTATCAATGATTTCCATCTTTGGTAGGTTATTTTTTATTAATATTCGAATGTGCCGAATTCGCTCTTGATAGTAAGTTGTTTCTTTTCTGATGCTTCAACGTGACCGACAATCTGAGCTTCGATATTGAATTCTTTTGCTATTTGAATCATTTCTTCAGCAGCTTTCTCGTTTGTATAAATCTCAAGACGGTGACCCATGTTGAATACCTTATACATTTCTTTCCAGTCTGTTCCTGACGACTCTTGAATCATTCTGAAGAGTGGAGGAAGTTTGAACATATTGTCTTTCACGATATGGAGACTGTTGGTGAAGTGGAGCACTTTTGTTTGTGCGCCGCCGCTGCAGTGGATGATACCGTTAATCTGTTTTCTGAAGTTGTTCAAGATTGGAACCATCAATGGGAGATATGTACGGGTAGGAGAGAGGATGAGTTTGCCTACGTCAACGCCTTCTATCTCTGTCGGTTCTGTCAATGTATGAGGACCTGAATAGATTAAGTCTTCAGGAATTGAATGGTCGAAGCTTTCTTCGTATTTCTCTGCTAAGTAGTGACCTAAAACATCGTGACGTGCTGATGTGAGGCCGTTGCTGCCCATACCGCCGTTGTAGCTTGTTTCGTATGTTGCTTGTCCTGATGAAGCGAAACCTACGATTACGTCGCCTGCTTGGATATTGTTTTCAACTACTTCGTCTCTTCTCATGCGAGCTGTCACTGTGCTGTCGACGATAACTGTACGTACCAAGTCGCCGACGTCGGCTGTCTCGCCGCCTGTGAGGTAGATGCCGCAACCGAGTGAACGTAATTTAGCGAGGAATTCTTCTGTGCCGTTGATGATGGCTGAGATAACTTCGCCAGGGATTAGGTTCTTGTTACGTCCAATTGTTGATGAAAGAAGCATCTTGTCAGTTGCGCCAATACATAAGAGGTCGTCGGTGTTCATGACTATAGCATCTTGTGCTATGCCTGACCATACTGAAAGGTCGCCTGTTTCTTTCCAATAGAGATATGCCAATGATGACTTGGTGCCTGCTCCGTCGGCGTGCATGATGTTGCAGAATTCATCATCGCCACCCATGACGTCAGGTATGATTTTACAGAATGCATTAGGATATAATCCTTTGTCTAAATTTTTTATTGCATTGTGAATGTCTTCTTTTTCTGCAGAGACACCACGAAGTTGATAACGCTTTTCTACTGACATAGCTTTTATTTGTTAAAGATGAGATTCATGGTTTCGGTGTCGATGGTGAACTCTCCGAATTGTTTGAGAGTCTTTTCTCCGATAAGCCAATCTGTTCTCAAATTGTTATATACTCTTACTTTTACATTTTTCACTGAACGGTTTGCAATCCACATCTCTTTGATGATGAACTCTGCTCTGTCGGCAACAGCGCCAATGGTGATGATTCTCTCTATGTTCTCACCAATGAAGTCGTCTTTTGTGATGACGCCGTCGTTCAACATCTTCATGACTTTTTTCTGTGATACTCCAAATTCGAAGTCTTTGTCGTATGTTATATTTTCTGTATATGCATTGACTGTAGCCTTGAATGATATATATCCTTGTTTGTCCACTGCAATGGATACTTTGTTGTCGTCAGGTCTCATGTTGACATTGGCCATCTGTTCGTCGCTGATGTTCTCGCGTGGTATATAGTCTTTGCTGATGACTCTGAATTCTGTTCTACGATTCAGTTGATGTGCAAATTCTTTCAACTCGTCGTTTGATAAGTTCTTGATATAATCTTCTGTGAGAGTTGTTCCTGCTTTGATAGTGAATCCGTTGAATGTATAGTCTTTATGCAATGTTCTTGGCACGCGTTCTCCATATCCTTTTGCAGTGAGACGGAATGGGTCAATACCTCTGATGACGAGATAGTCGCATACTGACTGGGCACGTCTTTGTGATAAGATATCGTTCTTTTCGTGAGTGTCGCGGCTATCGGTATGTGAGCCTAATTCAATTGCGATGCTTGGGTTGACTTGTAACAATTCAATGAGTCCTCTGAGTGAGTCTTCAAACTGCGGTCTTAATTCCCATTTTGACAATTCGTACAAGATATCAGGAAGTACGATAGGCATATCTGGAATTACGCTAATCTCATAATCCTTATTGAAGTCTCTGCTGAACTCCAGTCCTACAGTGCTGATAGTGTCTGTGAAACTGAAGAAGTTTTTCTTTTCAATGCTAAGGATATATATGTTGTTAGCTTTTATCTGTGTGTTGGTGAACAAGAATGCTCCTTTTTCACTACTGTTGGTTGTGAAGTTTGAGCCATCTGAGCCGCTTACTTTTACTGTTGCACCTTCAACATATTGGAGGCTGTTTTGGTTCTTGATGGTTCCGCTGATGGTGAATAGGACAGGAGGTTCGATGAAATAGTATATGTCGTCATCGAGTCCGTTTTTCACGTCTCTGTTGCTGATGAAGAAACCTCTTTCTTCTGACGGATGGAATGTGATTCCATAATCATTGCCAATAGAATTTATTGGTGATTTGAGGTTTACTGGAGCTGACCATTCTCCTAATGAGTCTAATGTAGTGACGTAGATGTCGAGTCCGCCCATTCCGCCATGACCGTTAGAAGCGAAATATAGAGTGCTGTCGTTTCTCATATATGGATAGAGTTCGTCACCTTCAGTGTTGATGATTTCGCCTATGTTTCTAGGACGGCCGAATTTTTCTGAAGTGCTTTCTCTTTCTGACATCCAGATGTCTTTTCCGCCTATTCCGCCTTTACGTTCTGAAGCGAAGAAGAGTTTTAATTCGTCGCTCGATAATGTTGGGTGCCCTACGACATCGAGACTGTCGATGGTTGTTATTTCCACTGCTACAGGTTCGCTCCATGCGCTACCTGTGCGTGATGACTTCATAATCTGGCAGCCTGATTCTCTTTTCTTATGATTTGGACAACGTGTGAAATACATTGTCGAGAAGTTCTTGTTCATGAAAGGAGTTCCTTCGCTGCCTGTTGAGTTGATTCCTTCTTCGTCGGCCAATACAGCTTCTTCCCATTCGCCTTGTTTGTTCATTCTTGCGATGTAGAAGTCTGCGAAGCTTTGGCCTGTGATAGCGTCTTTTTCTTTAGAGACGCCGCCTTCTCTTGTTGAAGAGAATATCACTTCATTGTAATTGTTTGAGACCCATGCCACGCCGAATTCAGCTGCTTTAGAGTTGATTTTCTTCAGTCGTGTCACTTCATATTTTGAAGGAAATTCTATCCATTCTTTGATATATTGCATGTCTTCCAATGCAGCGAAGCCTCTTGGGTCGTCAGGAACTAATTCGTTGTATATTGTATAGTATTCTGCAGCCAATTCATATTTCTGGTTTCTTTTCAGTACGTCGGCATAGTTGAGGTATACTATAGGGTTTTCTTTAGGGAATTCAGTTCTGAGTAATCTCTTGTATTGTGACTCTGCAAGTTTTGGAGCTTCTGTGAGTCGGTAGCATTCTGCAAGACGGTAGGTGATATGGATACGATCTTCTTCGTATTTTTTCTTTCCTGTCTTTTTGTATGCTTTTTTATATCTTTCTATTGCAACATTGTATTGTTTGCGTTCGAATGCTATGTCGGCAGATTTGCTAGGGCTTTTACGTTGAGCGCAAACAGGTTCTGCGGCACCTAAAACAATGACTATGAGTATGAGAAATAATTTCTTTAACATATAAAAACCTTTTATAAGGTGTAACGTAATTTATGTTACAAAAGTATGAAAAAAAATGATATGATTTTAAAAATAATGAGGAATTAGGAGTTAGGAATTAGGAATGATTTTTTTGAGCCATTCACCATTAAAGTAGTGCTATAATCAATATAAAAGAGGCGTCATTTGACGCCTCTTACAACCATGCCTATAGTTATACTATGAATGTTTAGTATGTTACAATCTTTTAATGGTAAAGAGTAATTGTAATGCAATCGTATCATCCAGATATCATTTCTCTTTGATTTTTTATTGTTTAGAAATTCTAAATCAACATTTACCCCAATTGAAGATATGGGAGTGCTTTTCAAATTATAGTCATTACTATGATTCATAATGCCGAATCCTAATAATGGTGTAATTTGTAAAATACTTTTGTCAGTTAGATTGTAACCGGTCAGTATGCCATAATTGAACATAGTGTTTTTTGAGTTCCATCCACCTTGACTATAAAGAGAAGTTTGTATTCGATTGTGATATAAATCTATACCCCATTTACAATTTCCATAACTATTGATGTTGTTAGTGGAGAATTCTTTGCTGATGCTGATTCCTCCTGAAATAGATGTTCCGAAACACCATTTTGAATGTGAAGGTGATTCTTGACCTATACATAAATTTGCATAAGTCAACTGCATAACAAAAACTAGAAGTAATAAATTAATTTTTTTCATTTTGTTTGGTTTAAAATATAGCCCTATTTATTTTATGTGATATAGCAGAAGGGCATTTACCGCCTCATCGGCAGCAAAAATATATATATTAAACTATTCAAAAATATGTTTTTGATTATATAAGTCCTTCTTTGAGGCTATTTTGCATGAAATCAATCAGCTTATTGTTATTGAGTGATTCTTTAAGTTTACTTGTTACTCTCTTGCGACGACTTACAATGCCTTGATATGATAATGATAGTAATCCTGCTTTTTGAATTTCTGTCAAAGGAAGAATGGAAATGAAGCAATAATCAAGTTCGATACTGCTCATGTCTGAATGCTTTGATGTGAATTTGTGTGTGAAGTCATTGAATATGGAATCTATAGTTGTTTTATACATGCTAATTTCAGTAGTAGTAAGTGGATTCTTAAAATACATTATACTGTCTCCCATCAAATCTTTGTTGTTATCGCATCTTTCTATAATTGATATAACTATCTCTGTTTCTTGAAATGCTTTCCATTTTTCTAAATACAAAGTGTTGGTTACTTCCTCGCAATTTGATGCCTTATTTTTTATAGCATTAAGTTTTATTGTTACAACAATGACAATTACTATTATTACAAAAATACATATAGGTTGAGCACTTTTTTTATTGCTTTCAATCTTTATTTTGTTTGTTAGATAATTGTCGTATGTCTTTGATATTTCTGAATTTTGGATTTTAAGATCTAAATACGTTCTTTGGATTTCACGATGCAAGCTCGCATATTTAGCAGATTCTTTTTCATTACCTAATTCTTTATAAATTTCAGCTAAACCTTCTGCTGCATCTCTTTGATCAAATAAATCTGGTGAGCGGAATGCTTCCAGAGCATAATACAAAGCAGAGTCATATTCTTTTTCTGCATAATATGCATAAGCAGCAGCCCTATTCATGGAATAGTATATGGATGTATATTTAGGCACATTTTGTAGTGCTTTGTTTCGAAGTATTAAGGCTGAGTCTTGTTTGTGAATTGACCTATAATAATATGATAAACAGTAATAATAGTAGGCTTTTTCATAAGATTGTTCTGGAAACTTGGATAGATAATTTTCGGCTGTCTTTATGTAATATAAATTAGTATCCGGATTGTTCCCGTTTTTGTCAAGCATATCACAAAAACTTCCTAATGTCAAATATTCAACTGCCAAGTGCGATGAGTCGTTACACTCATGAAATTCATTTATACATTCCAATAATAAATCGAAAGATTTATTGAAATGCTCAGATAAAAGAAATAATGATGAAATTTTCTTATATATTAAACCTGTCAAATAGTGTTTCTTTATATCATAGTATTGACTGTTTATATTATCTAATGTTTTTAAAGATATAACATAATTGTTCATGGCATTATTATAATCTAAATTTGCAGCATTTATACTGCCTAAAATATGGTAAGACCTGGCTTTGTTCCATTTTATTTCTAGATCATTATGAATTATGTCGAGAGAGTCAAAATAATTTGCCACATGTAAGATTGCTGAATCATTGTAAATTTGATGCCAACTATTTAATAGCTGTTCGTGCATGTCAATAACTATTTCATATTGTGTTTTATAATCTAATGTGTTATCATCTGTAGTGACATCATATGTTGTTATCAATGATAGTATTAACAAGATTAAAGTAGTTTGCATAATTATTATGGTTAACAATGCAAATGTAATATTTTTTTCTTAGATCCTTTTATACATTTGAATCCAAGAAACTCAATATCGCAGAATGACTTTGAACTTTGAACTGTTGTCTGTTGTCTGTTGTCAAAAAAAAGAGCCCCTGAAAATCAGGAGCTCTCTCAACTTTAGCCATTAGCCATTAGCCATTAGCCAATTATTTCTTTTTTGTATTAGCTGCTTCTAATTCTGCATCGTATTCTTTACCTTTGAAAAGTCTGTATGCCAAAGGTGTAGCGATGAACATTGAAGAGAATGTACCAGCGATCATACCAACTAACAATGCGAATACGAAACCGCGGATTGTTTCACCACCGAAGATGAAGATTGCTAACAATACGACTATTGTTGTACCTGATGTGTTGATAGAACGTAACAATGTGCTGTTGTTTGCACTGTTGAAGAGCTCTCTCCAGCCTTTCTTAGGGAATAATGTAACGTTTTCACGTACACGGTCGAAGATAACCACTGTGTTGTTGATTGAGTAACCGATGATTGTCAAAACAGCAGCGATGAATGATTGGTTGACTTCCATTGTGAATGGTAATACATTGTTGAGCAATGAGTACATACCGATAACGATCAATGTGTCGTGAGCCAAACAAACGATGCTTGACAAACCATATTGCCATCTTCTGAAACGGATAGCGATGTAAACGAACATAACAACGAGTGATACGATAACAGCAACGACAGCTTTACGTGTTACGTCGTCAGCAACTGTAGCACCAACTTTTTGTGAGCTTAAGATACCGAGTAATACGTTGCTCTTGTCTGAGTCTGTTGTGAATTGTTCGTATGTCATTTCTGTGTTGTACAAGCCTTTGAGTGCGTTGTAGATGAGACCTTGGATTTCTGCGTCAACGTCTTGTGCGTTGTCGTTGATCTTATAGTCTGTTGTTATCTTAACTTGGCGGCTTGGACCGTATGTCTTAACTTCTGGAACGCTTTCGAATTCTTTAACGTTTGCTAAAGCGCTGCGTACTTCGTTAACTGTAACGTCTTTGTCGAAACGTACAACATAGTTACGTCCACCTTTGAAGTCGATACCGAGGTTTAATCCACGTACTGCGATTGAACCAACGCTGATAACGATGAAGATAACTGCGATGATAGCTGCTCTCTTACCGAAACCGATGAAGTCGAATGCTGTGTTCTTTAAGAAGTCGCGTGTGGCGTTATTTGAGAAGTTGATGTTCTTGTCTTTCTTCAACCAGCCTTCAAATACTAAACGTGAGATGAAGATTGATGTGAACAATGATGTAGCGATACCAATCATCAATGTTGTTGCGAAACCTTGAACAGGACCTGTACCGAATTGGAACAATACGAATGCTGTCAAGAATGTTGTGATGTTACCGTCGATGATAGCTGAGTAAGCAGCTTTGTAACCGTCTGCGATAGCTGTTCTTAAACCTTTACCTGCGCGTAATTCTTCTTTGATACGTTCGAAGATGATAACGTTAGAGTCAACTGCCATACCGAGTGTCAAAACGATACCTGCGAGACCTGGCAATGTCAATACTGTTCCGAATGATGCTAATACGCCGAACATGAAGAAGATGTTGACTAATAAAGCTGCGTCTGCTGCGATACCAGCTTTGTTGTAGAAGAACATCATATAAATAAGAACGAGGATGAAAGCGATGATGAGTGACCAGAGACCTGATTGGATAGCTTCTTGACCTAATGATGGACCAACAACGTTTTCTTCGAGGATTCTTGCTGGAGCTGGTAATTTACCTGCTTTCAAGATGTTAGCTAAGTCTTGTGCTTCTTCAACTGTCATGTCACCGCCAGAGATTGATGAACGTACGCTTGGGATTTCATCGTTAACAACTGGATATGAATATACGTAGTTGTCGAGAACGATAGCAACTTGTCTGCCGATGTTTTCACCTGTTAAGCGTTTCCATGCTTTAGCGCCTTCGCTGTTCATTTGGATTGTAACTTCAACGCGACCGTTTTGATCGTAGTCTTGACGAGCGTCAACGATAACTTCACCGCCGAGAGCAGCTTTGTTGTCACGTGATGTCTTTAATGCAACGAGGTCGATATATTCAACGCCACCCATTGTGTTAGGTTTTACGCACCATGCGAATCTAACGTTACGTGGGAATACGTTCTTAACTTGCTTGAGCATTCTGTTGATGTTAGCTGTATCTTTTACTAAAGCCATACCAACGCGTGCTGTTTGAGCTGGGTATGTTTGACCCATTTCGTTTTGATAGTAAGAAGGTGTCAAATAGTTGTAGATAGGGAAGTTAGCTCTCATTTCTTTCAAAGCTTCTTCTTGTGCTTTTAAAGTGTCGTTTGCTAAAAGAGCTGGTTCGTTATCACTATTTTCTTCTTTAACTTCTTCTGTTAAAGCTTCGTTTGCTTTGTTGATTTCAGCAAGACGTTTGTTAGCTTCGTCGAAATATTCGTAAAGTTCTGTGAAGTTGTATGTTTCCCAGAATTCGAGTTGTGCTGTACCTTGTAAGAGTTTGCGAACACGTTTAGGATCTTTGATACCTGGGAGTTCAACAAGGATACGTCCTGAGTTTTCTAATTTTTGGATGTTTGGTTGTGCAACGCCGAAACGGTCGATACGTGTTCTTAAGATTTGGTATGAACGGTCGATAGCGCTGTTTGTTTCGTCTTTGATAACGCTCAAAACTTCAGCGTTTGTTGAGTTGACTGTTATACCTTTGTCTTTGAATTCGAACAAGAAGATAGGAGCTAATTTTGCATTAGGATCTAATTGTTGGAAAGCGTCACCGAACAAGTCAACATAATCTCTTTGGCTGTTGAGGTGTTGTTCGTTAGCCATTTGGATAGCTTGGACGAAAACTGGGTCTGTGCTGTGGCCTGAAAGAACTTCGATGATGTCTGGAACTGAAACTTCCATCATAACGTTCATACCACCTTTAAGGTCGAGACCTAAGTTGATTTCCATTTCTTTTGCTTGACGATAAGTTTGTCCTAATGGATAAACTTTCACTGTGCTCATTGAATCTAAATAATAAGTTTCTCTAGCACTTTGAATTGAATCTAAATAGTAATCGTAAGCATTTTGATTACCTTGGGCAAGGACTTCTGCCATTTTTACTGCCTCTGCACTTGTAGCATATTCAGCTGCTTTCTTTTCAACGCGTCTTGTTACGAATGAAAAAGACAATTGGTACAAAGAAAATACAGCTAAAATGATAGCTAAAAGTTTGATAACTCCTTTGTTTTGCATTGTAAATCTGTTTTTTATAATTAATTATTTTATTTCTATTTTACGAAAATACAATTTTTGGGGTGCAAAAGTACGATTTTTTTATCTTATAAACAAGTGCTTTTTATAAAAACTCTAAGCTAATTTTAATTTTGTTGTTTATGGTATAATAAATAAGGCTTAAGGATTAATATCAATTATTTTTCCTTAAGCCTTGTACTCCTTTTTTAACCATATTATTTCTCAACAAAACCGCTAATTCTTAAAATGGATTTGGGTTTCTCTTTGTCGTTAGATTTAACAACGATTACTTTTGTGAAATCTCCGATAATGTTGGTGTTGTATTTTACCTTGATGCTTGACTTTTCACCAGGAAGTATTGGCTGTTTCGGAAATTCAGGAACAACACAACCGCATGAAGAAAAGGCAGATGTTATTAACAATGGTTCTGAACCTGCATTTACAAAGAAGAAGTTATGTTCGCCATTTGAATTTCTTGCTATAGTATCGAAACTGAATTTGTTCTCTTTAAAAGAAATTATGGGACCATTATCTTCTTGAGAGTAAACCGATACAGCTGATAAAACCATTGTCGTTAACAATAACAATATTTTATTTGTTTTTCTTTTCATATTCTTCTTTCGCCTTTAATAATTCTGAATAATCTCCTAACTTATAATCTTTAAAAACGACTTTCTTGTCTGGAGATATGAGATAATAATAGCCGAGAGATGGAATACGTATTGAATTCCCTAATCCTTTGGCAGAATACATGATGTCAGTGGAGTTTGTTTTATCAGCCATATTGTTGATCAATTTCATATTGTCTGTTTGATAATTTATCGCCAGAATTTCAATTCCGTTGTTTTCAAGTATTCTGTAACCTAAGGAATCTATTTCGCGTTTGTATTTTTGAAGGTTTTCAATACACGGGGCACAGTTGTGAACCCAAAGGTTCAGCAGCGTCCAGGAACTTTTTTCATTAAGATAAGTTGTATCGTAGTCTAACGACACTAAAGGAAAGTTCAATATTGAATCATTGATGATTTCGTTCTTTGAGAGACGTCTGCTCATAGGTATGTTATCTTGATTATGTCTGCTGAATTTTGCGTATTCAGGATTATTGATGTTGAAAATAGAATCTATGTAATTTTGTCTGTTGTCAAAATTGTAATTGCCGATTTTGATTTTTTTTTCATCCTTTGAGTTGTCGTAGGAGTTTGTATAATATGTGATCCAATATACACTATCTAATAGAAAATTCTCATCGTTAATGTAATTGTCAATTCTGTCGTATGATTCGTATTCGTATTTTTCACCAGTTTCAGAAACAGCTTTTGTATATACTTCTTGAGTGAATCCTGTATATTTCTTATATGGAATATTGTCTAATACGGTGTCTTTGTAATATTTTATAGGAGGTGTGGTATATTGGTAACCATTAATTTTTGAGGACATAGGGACAATATAATATCCTAGACCTGCAAAATATTTTTTTAGATAATCTAATGTTCCGTAAAAAGAATACATTCCGTATTTCTTCTTCCCGTCATCGTATATTGTAAACTCATTGGTAAATTTGTCAATAATTGTAACTTTATTTTTATCCATAAGAAAAATATTGTCGGTGAATTTATCTTTGTGGCATACAAAAACAAGTGGATTCTTTTTGTCATAATGTAGAATGACTTCATATTCCCGATTGTACCAAGATTTACCATCCTTTAGTGCAATCATATTGACATTAAAGCTTAACCATTCATGATTTGTCAATTTTAGGGAGTTTTTTAAAAATTTTATTGTGCTTATTGATTTGACATCTTTGTCTATTTCTTGTGCAGTGCAGAACGTGAATGATAGGACAAGTATATAGAATGATAATATTACTCTTTTCATAATAAAAAAATTAAGGTTTTTTACAATAAGGTTATGACAACAACAAGTACGCTAAAAATACCTGTAATTGTAGGTTTTATCCATGAAGCAGGTTGTCTGGTACAAGTACTATTTGGAGGAGTGCAAACACCACAGTCTGCATTCCAAAATGAACCTTGCTTGTGACATTCACCTACTTCACAGTTTACAGCAATACAATCAATGAACCATCGAGGAGCCATTGCTATATACTCTGATGCTGTGGAAAATTGAGGATCGACAATTTTTTCTGCCAAATAACTTTCTCCATTTATATGATATTTATAAATGTATCCATCATGCGCGCTAGCCATTTCATAAATACCGCTTTTCACTTCATCATCTAAATAATATTCAGTTTTTGAAGAGGATATTTTCTTATATGTAAAAAATTCCATTAGCCAAAAAGAATATGAAGTTTCATCTTCGGTATCTAGTAAGACTACTTTAATTTCTGGTTGAGCCCTTGCGTTGGATGGTAAACTGTCTAGAATTTGAACAGATTCAACAATGTAGCGATCTTGTTCACTTCTTGTTGCAAACTGCTCGTTTATTTTAATTGTCAGCATTTCAGCGTCAAAGTTATACGTCATAATTCCTGTTTCGTTGTTGTAAACAGCAATAGGCGTTTCTGACTTTGAATTGTTTTGATTAGAATTTTCATCATTTTTTTTACAAGATGTTGTTAACATCGCTAAGCCAATTAATAGGCAAACTAATACTTTTTTCATTGTGATTAAATTGTTAATAATGTTTTTATTGTTCTATTCTAAAACTTGCTTCGGCACTGCCGTTGTCTCCTTCTATTATAATGATATAATCACCATTAGGGAAATTGCCTATTGGTATCATATTTACAAGTCGAGATGAGGTGTTTGTAGATGAACTGTAAACTACATTGCCGTTTTCATTCTCAATGTAAATGTTCAGCTCTCCTAAAGAAACGTTGAATTGGATAACGATCATAGAAGTCTGTTGATAAATTTCAATTGGTTCTTCTCCTCGAATAATAATATCTTCCCCCATATATCCTTTCAAAACAATCGGCAATTTGTCACCGTAATTTTTTCTAACCGATAAATCGGATGCGTTCGCGCTCATCCCGAATGCGAACAGCATAATCATAAGTGCTACTTTTCTCGTATCAATTTTCATTTAAAATTTTCGCAACAAAATTATGACGTTGCAATCTAACTTTGGAAGTGCTTACATGCGTTTTCCAAGTTTATTTTGATAATAAAGAAAGTTTGGTTTTAAAATAAATTGTAGGTCAGTAATTTACGAAAGAAAAGGGGATGGGTGTTTTCCAAGTTTTTTTAATGGAAATTAGTAATGAAGCTATTGTTATTTAAATTGTCAACTATCAATTTTCAATTTTCAGCTTTCAATTTTAATAGTGTAGTATCTCTCTAAAATAAAATCGCCGATGTCGCTTCCGTAGCCTTCGGCTCCTATTTTCTTTCTGATGTTGGTGCGTGACTTGGCGACGGAGCTTTCTCCTAAGTCCATCAGGTTGGCGATGTCGCGGCTGCTGAGCGGAAGCAACGACAATAGGAATACATTGTATTCGGTCTCGTTTAAGCTGCCGTAATTGTTCTTGATCATTGCGGGCAGTTTCGGATATGTGTTCTCAACCAAATCGACGGCGGTTTTAAGTCCAGTCTTGTTGAAGGACCCGAAAACAAGACTCTTCAGCTCGTTGATGACAGTCTTGTCGTCGTCTTTATGATTCTTCTCTGCATTATGGACTTTTACAATCAGTTTGGCTCTTTGCTTCAGTATGTTATCGACAGACGACTTGATGCCGCTGTTCAGATCTTCAAGAAGATGGAATTCGTTTTTCAGATTGTTCATCTCTATGGCAATCTGCTCGTTCTTTCTTATAAGATATATCTCGTTTTTCTTTTTGTGTATTATGAGTAATGAAATAGTGATTATAAGAACGATGACAATAGTCAACATCATTATTATCAGTTTGAACTGGCTGTTAAGTTTTTTATGGTAATTGTTGCTGAGACGTTCGTAATCATATTTCTTTTCAATTTCGTATATGTTCTGCTGCATGTTGTCTTCTCTTATCTTGTCGATGGTTCTCGTGAGCCTGTCCTGATAATATAAAGCACTGTCGTTCATGTTGAGCGAGGAATAATAATCTGAAAGAAAACCATACGAACTCGCCAAGAAAGCCATATCGTTTATATTGTCTATTTCGTTTATGAGTTTGTGAGTATATTTTTTTGTGGAATCTTGTTCTCCTGTTTCAAGATATAATACAGCCAAATTCAGATTATACAGAGATGTTGCAAAAGAATCTCCGTTCGCTTCAATCGACAGTCTTAGAAAATCTTTTGCTTCTTCAATTCTATTACATTCTCTATAAATCACGTGTGCGAATTGATAAACTGATGATAATAATTTTTTATTGTCGCTATCAGTAACAATATCTAATGCTTTGTCTATATAATAGATGGAATTGTCGTTGTTGAGAGAAATTAAATACCCTTTTGCGATATTGGCGTAAGATGTTGCCAACATTTCCTTATCTCCCTCTTTGATATAATTGATAGATTGCAGATGTTTTTCTAATGCCTTGTCGAAATAATTTTGTTTGTCATAGATGTTTGCGATATAGGAAGTGCTTAGATACATCAAGATAGAATCGTGTGAGAGTTCTGCAGTAGAAAACGCATAGTTATATTCGTTTAAAGCCTTGCCGTAGTCTTGTCTTTCGTTATATACGCATCCGCTGTAGAGATGGGAGTATATATAGAATTTTGTGCTTTGGCAATTGTCTGTTAACCGATGAACTTTTTTGTCGAAATAATCTTTTGCTTCAAAGATGAGAGTGTCGTCTTTGATGTCTTTGAAGTTTTTATATTTGGCTTGTACGTTCGTTACGAGATATTCCATATAGTTTTCTTTGCTGAGGAATTTCTCTGGCAGGAAGATAGAGTCTAAATACATCAATGCGCTGTCGGGAGCAGATTCGATGAGGCTCTGCGCCTTCTCCAACAGACGCAATGCCTCATCCCGACGAGCACACGAAACCGTCAGTAAAAATAATAATGGTAATATCTTTAATAAACTTTTCATCCACCCTTAGTCCTTAACCTTTAGCCTTTAGCCTTTAGCCTTTAGTCATTAATACCTCAACCACTTCCAGATTTCTTTCCAGCTTGGTTTCTTGCCGTACATCAAAATGCCGGTTCTGTAAATCTTGGCGGCAATCCATGTGATTCCAACGAAGGTAATTATCAATATAGATAATGAAATTCCAACTTGTAAATATGGAACGCCGAACGGTATTCTTATCATCATGGCAACAGGTGAGGTGAATGGTATCATCGATAACCATAATCCTAAACTGCTGTCAGGATTGTTTACTAATGTAGGTGCGCATATTATTGAAATCATCAATGGCAATGCTACTACAGTGCTGAATTGCTGGCTGTCAGTCTCGTTGTCGACCATTGAGCCTATAGCAGCAAACACTGCTGCGAACAATAAGAAACCGAAAATGAAATAGATTAGGAAACTCCATAATATGGCGCTGAAGTTGATAGACTGTATCATGTTAACAGCTTCAAGCATAACGTCTTGACTTTTGCTCATCTCTGTTAACTGTTCAATCTGCTCTGTCATTACAGTTCCAGATGGCGATAGAATTTCTGGTCCTAAAATGATGCCGCTTGCAACAAAATATATTGCTAATGTCAAAACGACCCATAATGCGAACTGAGTGAGACCGACCATCGCTATGCCTAATATCTTGCCCATCATCAATTCAAAAGGCTTTACTGAACTGATGATTACTTCTATGATTCTGTTGGTCTTTTCTTCTATGACGCCGCGCATCACCTGGCTGCTGAAGATAAATATCACGAAATAAATCACAGCTGCAAGCAATAATCCAATAATATATTCTAATTCAGCATAACTTGTCTTCTCTTCATTTTCTGAGTCCATCCTGATTGTAGCAACGTTGATGTTGGTCTGTACTGATTTTACAATCTTAGGGTCGATGCCTGACGCAAGCAGTTTCTGATGTTCAACTTCTTGCTTCATGCTGTTCCTGATATGACTGCTTAATGTCATTGGTATCTGCTTGTTGCTGTATAGCTTTGCGTTGACAGGTATGTTCAGTGAAGTCATTGGTATATATAAAACGGCATCATAAATGCCTTCGAATACCAGTTTCTTTAAACTGTCGATGTTTTCATTTTCATCATAATATACAAATGTGTTTACGTCAGTGTTTTCAAATTTGCCTTCGAACCATGATGTCTCGTCAAGGACAGCAATGGCTTTCTTGCTTTCCATTTTTTCCGACTTGATCATAAGTAGGGAAGGGGCAATCATCAATGCTGCAAATAATATCGGTCCCAAGAATGTTAATATGATGAAACTGCGTTTCTTGACGCGAGTAAGATATTCTCTCTTTAATATTATACTTAAATTATTCATAGTAATAAACTTTAAACCTTAATCACTCAACTATTAACTTTATTAATGAAAATGTCATTCATAGAAGGAAGCAGCTCTCTATAAGAAATAATGGTTCCTTTTTCAGAAAGATAATTGATTAAAACATTAGGATTTATTTCTTTGTCAGCGCTTATGACTAATGTCGTTTCAGAATTTACGTCTTTATCATCAGCGGAAATAATAGAAAAACCTTCTGGTAATACACAGCCACCTGAATTCCTGAATTCCTGAATTTCTGAGTTTCTTAAAACGACTTCAAACTTGTTTTCTTTATTATCTTGCTTTATCTGATAAACGCTGCCTTCAAGAATTTTCTTGCCTTTATTGATAAGCATGATGTTGTCGCACAATTCTTCGACTGATGCCATATTGTGAGTAGAGAAAATGATTGTGGCTCCTTTGTCTCGAAGTTCTAATATTTCCTTTTTAAGAAGGTTTACATTGATAGGATCGAAGCCGGAGAACGGCTCGTCGAAAATGAGCAGTTGAGGATTATGTATGACAGTCACAATGAACTGTATTTTTTGTTGCATGCCTTTGCTTAGCTCTTCGACTTTTCTGTCCCACCAGTTTAAGATGTCGAATTTGTTGAACCAAGATTTAAGTCTTTTTTCCGCATCTTTCTGACTGACGCCTTTGAGCTGTGCTAGATATATTGCCTGTTCACCGACTTTCATGCTTTTGTATAAGCCTCTTTCTTCAGGAAGATATCCGATTTGCGTGATATGGCTTCGGTTTAATGTCTCGCCGTTGAAAATTATCGAACCTTCGTCAGGAGCGGTGATTTGGTTAAGCATTCTTATCAATGTTGTTTTTCCTGCGCCGTTGGGACCTAAAAGTCCGTATATGCTTTGTCGAGGAACATTGATGCTTATGTTGTCTAATGCTTTGTAGTTGCCATATGTCTTGCTGACATTTTTAATCTCTATTAAATTGCTCATAGTTGGTTTTAGATTGGAGTAAAGGTTAAAATTTAAGGTTTAAGGCGTTTTGATGTAATTGTAAATCTTTTAAATTACATTAAACTTTATACCTTAAACCTTAAACTTTATCAATTAACTGAAGAACTTCTTGAATTTCTTAAACGGACTTTTGTTTTTATCGGATGCTGGGTCCATATTTTCGCTTTCGAGAAGTGACTTCATGATTTTCTCTTCTTCTTTGTTGAGGCTCTTTGGTGTCCATACTGTTACGTTGACGAGAAGATCGCCTTTGCCGTATCCGTTCAATTCAGGAAGACCTTTGCCTCTTAACTTGATGACTTCGCCGCTTTGTGTTCCTGCCGGAATTTTGACTTCAGTCTTGCCGTTTATTGTTGGAACTTCTACTGTTGTTCCAAGAGCTGCCTGTGGGAAACTGATGAACAAATTGTAGATGAGGTTGTCGCCATCGCGTTCAAGTTCTTTATCTTTTTCTTCTTCGATAAGGATGATGAGATCGCCTGCTATGCCGTTACGTGCTCCTGCGTTTCCTTTGCCTCTTACAGAAAGCTGCATTCCTTCTGCAACACCGGCTGGAATGTTAAGTTCAATGATTTCTTCGCTCTTGACGATACCGTTGCCTTGGCATTCTGGACATTTGTTTTTTATTATTTTCCCTTCGCCGCCGCAGTTAGGACATGTTGAAACTGTCTGCATTTGACCGAAGATAGAGTTTTGAATCTTTACGGTCTGGCCTCTACCATTACATGTTGGACATGTTTCAAAACTATTGTCTTGTGCACCGCTGCCACCACAGTGTTGGCAAGGAACGTATTTGTTTACTTTTACTTTTTTCTTTACGCCTTCGTTGATTTCGCTGAGGTTGAGTTTCACGCGAAGCCGAAGGTTGCTGCCTCTGTTGACGTGTCTCTGTGCTTGTCTGCTTCCGCCACCGAATCCGCCGAAACTGAATCCTCCGCCGCCAAATAAGTCGCCAAAGATATCTCCGAAATGACTGAATATATCGTCCATTCCGTTGAAGCCCTGCTGACCGTGCAAGCCGGCATGACCATATTGGTCGTAACGAGCACGTTTGTCAGGATTGCTTAATACTTCGTAAGCTTCTGCAGCTTCCTTGAATTTCTCTTCAGCGTCTTTGTTGTCTGGGTTCTTGTCAGGATGGTATTTTATAGCCATCTTACGGTAGGCTTTCTTTATCTCTTCGCTTGTCGCATTTTTAGGCACTTCAAGCACTTCGTAGTAATCCCTTTTCTCCATTGTTTTTTATTTTAATCAACCACCAACAACTACGCGTGCGTAGCGAATCACTTTGCCATTGAGTTTATAACCTTTTTGAATTACATCCAATACTTTGCCTTTTTGACTTTCATCTGTTACTGGAACATTTGTCAGTGCTTCATGTTCATCGGTGTCAAACATGGCGTCTTTGGCATTGATTTCTTCAAGGCCTTTTTGCTCTAATGTGCGTTTGAACTTGTTGTATATCAATAATACGCCTTCGTAATTGGCGTCGGTTTCTTTGTTTTCCATTGTTTGGAGAGCGCGTTCAAAGTCATCGAGAATTGGTAATAAATCTACCATGATGCTTTCTGAAGCGGTTTTTGATAACTCTATTTTTTCTTTGGCAGTGCGCTTGCGATAATTGTCAAATTCGGCATAAAGACGTAAATATTCGTCATTTAATTTGTCGTATTTTTCTTTCATCTCTTCGACTTGCTTGTCGTTCTTATTTTTCTTGCTCTTTTTGCCTTTTGATTCTTCATGAATTTCATTTTGATTAACATCTTCATTTTCATTGATGTTAACTTTGCCTTCTTCCATTTTTTCTTCCATGATATATTTATTTTTATTTATTAACTAAATAGAATTTTGTTCCGGCATAATCAAATAATTTGCCAGTTTTTTATGATGATAATGTTTGACAAAATGTCAGATTAGTTAAGACATTATGCAATATAAACTCACAGACTTATAGCCTTTCAATATCAACGCCCAATGCTCTGAGTCTTCCGTCGATGTTTTGGTATCCACGGTCGATTTGTTCTATATTTTCTATGATGCTAGTTCCTTTGGCTGATAATGCAGCTATGAGTAAAGCTACGCCGGCTCTGATATCAGGCGACGCCATTTTGACGGCGTGCAATTGCTGTGCTCTATCTAAACCTATGACGGTTGCTCTGTGTGGGTCGCATAAAATTATCTGAGCGCCCATGTCTATAAGTTTGTCAACGAAGAACAAACGGCTTTCAAACATTTTCTGATGAATGAGAACTGTTCCTTTAGCTTGAGTGGCAACAACCAAGATTATGCTTATCAAGTCGGGTGTGAATCCTGGCCATGGCGCATCTGCTATGGTTAAAATGCTTCCGTCCATGAAGTTCTCCACTTCGTAGTGTTCTTGTGCTGGAATATAAATGTCATCGCCGATGAATTCCATCTTTATACCGAGTCTGCGGAATGTATCTGGTATCAATCCGAGATCTTTGATGCCGGCATTTTTTATTGTAAGTTCAGATCCTGTCATGGCAGCCATGCCGATGAAGCTTCCTACTTCTATCATGTCGGCAAGCAAACGGTGTGTTGTTCCGTTTAATTTGCTTACACCTTTTATTATTAATAGATTCGAACCTATTCCGCTTATCTCTGCGCCCATTGAGACCAACATTCTGCATAATTGAACTATATAAGGTTCGCATGCTGCGTTGAAAATAGTTGTCTCGCCTTGGGCCATCACTGCAGCCATGATTATGTTTGCTGTTCCTGTGACAGATGCTTCGTTAAGAAGCATATATGTTCCTTTAAGACCACCGGCTGGAGCTGTTGCTACCTGACATTTGTTGGCTTCTTCAAAAGATGCTCCTAAATTCTGTAGGCCGATGATGTGGGTGTCGAGACGACGTCGTCCAATCTTGTCACCACCTGGCTTTGGCAAATAACCTTTGCCGAAGCGTGCCAGCATTGGACCTAATATCATCACGCTGCCTCTAAGTCGTGTGGCTTTTTCGGTGAATTTTTCTGATTCGAAATATGAGAAGTCGATGTCTTTGGCTTGTAGTTCAACAATATCAGATGTAACTCTATTAACAATAACACCCATATCTCCCAGTATATCAATCAGATTGTTGATATCTGAAATATTTGGAAGGTTGGTGATGGTTACTTTTTCTTCAGTTAGAAGGCATGCGCATAAAACCTGCATTGCCTCGTTTTTTGCACCTTGAGGCTCTATGCTACCGTGCAATTTGTTGCCTCCGACAATCTTGAATTTTCCCATTTTAATATATTTCGATAAATTGATATGGCAGTGTGTTTGTATTTGACACAACACCAGCTTTCAATTATTTGGTTTTAACTATTTTTTTTAGGTCTATTAGGATTAGGAGTCTTTTTTACGACTTGTTTTTTTACCTTTTTCTTTTTGACGTTTTGCTGAGGTTGTTGGACTACTGTTACCTTATTTAATATCTCATTAGTTGAGGTGAGTTTTGTCTCAATTGGCATGGTGAATTTTTCTCCTGATAATTTATACAAGTCATCAAGGATTAATAAGTCGTTCACTGTTTCGCGATTCCAGTTGAGATAATCTCTTTTCATTTGGTTGGCCATAGAGAGTAATAATGCTTCTCTTTTTGGTCCTTCCTCGATTTCTTCAATTTTTTTCAATAACTCTTTTACATAAAAACCATAGTGTCCATGTTTGATATCACGTTTTTGGTATCCTACATGTTCTGGTTTTGCGACAAAACCTTCTTGTTGAGGAGGATTGTATGGACCGTCTACGTCTAATTTATGTTCAGATATTATATAAAGGTGGTCCCACAATTTATGGATGTAGTCGTTTGATTCTTTGACTTGTGGGTTCATCTGAGCCATGACACTGACTATGAAATGAGCGGCTTCTGTTCTTTTTTCTCTATCTTCTATTTCTAAAAGATGTTTTATCATAATCTGAATGTTTCGTCCATATTCAGAAATTATGAGTTTTTCACGCTCTGTGTTGTATTTTAAACCTTCTTTGTCCATTAGTTTTGTTTTGTGAAAATGAGTAACGTAAAATTTGGATTGATTGTTTTATTTTAAAATATTCAATTTTGCAAATTTAAGCATTAATTGCTTACTTCCGCATTCGTCGAAAATAACAGTCGCTTTTTTATTTGGCCCTACACCTTCAACTTTTGCGACAGTACCTTGTCCGAATTTTTGGTGTAAAACTCTTATTCCTTCAATTATCTCGTCAGGAGATGCGGATATGAAGTCTGAACTGTCGTTTTTAGTTGTGCTATTGACATTTTGTGTACTATTAATATAAGGTGTATTTTGTTTTTCCGTGCTGCTCTTCCTTTGGAATTCTCTTGTCGTTTGAAAACTTTTAGAGAATGGATTGCTGAAGTTCATTCCTTCATTGAAGCTGGAGGTTCCTCTGAATGAAGCTTTCTTTGCTCTTTCGATTAAAGATTGGTCTATTTCTTCAATGAATCTGGATGGCTCGCTCAGCGTAAGGTTGCCCCAACGGTAACGGCTCTCTGCGTAGCTCAGTACTAATTTTTTTTCTGCACGAGTTAAGGCTACATAGAATAAACGACGTTCTTCTTCTAATTCTTCGCGAGTGCTGAGTGATTGAATTCCTGGGAATAGGTTCTCTTCTAGACCAACGATATAAACGTATGGGAATTCCAGACCTTTTGCACTGTGTATTGTCATTAATGTGACATAATCAGCATCTTCGTCTTCTTTTTTGTCTTGGTCGCTTAAAAGCGCAACGTCTTCCATGAATTTACTGAGAGTGACTTCGTTCTGTTCGCCTGTAACTTCGTCTACCTGTTTGTCTGAGAATTCCATGATGGCATTAAGAAGCTCTTCGATATTTTGAACGCGAGCAACGCCTTCTGGTGTATCGTCTTCCTTAAGGTCTTTGATTATCCCAACAGTGTTGCATATATGTTTAGCTAATTCTATTGCGTTTTGCTTGTTTAAAAGAGTCTGAAAACTCTTAATCATCGTTGCAAAGTTACGCAGTTTGCCTGCAGTTCCGCTATTGAAGTCTTGTGGCATTGGTTCATCTTCTGTAGCTATTACGTCCCAAATACCTTTTTGCCTTTCATTTGCTACAACCATTAAACGTTCAATAGTTGTTTTTCCTATACCTCTAGCGGGATAATTTATAATACGTAATAAAGCTTGTTCGTCGTGCGGATTTATAACTACGCGGAAGTAGGCGAGTAGGTCTTTGACTTCTTTTCTGTCGTAGAATGACAAGCCGCCATATATTTTATAAGGTATGTTTTGTTTTCGCAGAGCTTCTTCTAATGAACGTGATTGTGAGTTTGTTCTATATAATATTGCAAAGTCTTTGTTGTTGAGCTGTTGCGACATCTTGTAACCAAAGATAGAGTTTGCAACAAGTGTACCTTCTTCTCCATCCGATGTTGCTCTTAAGACGGTTATCAAATCGCCTTCTTCATTGTCTGACCAAACTTTTTTCTTAATCTGGTCCTTGTTGTGGTCAATAACGCTGTTTGCTGCATTGACGATGGTTTTAGTGGAACGGTAATTCTGCTCTAAACGAATTAGCTTTTGTTCGGGATAATCTGTTTTGAAATTTAATATGTTCTGGATATTAGCACCGCGGAAACCGTAGATACTTTGCGCATCGTCGCCTACTACGCAGATGTTTTCGCGCATTGCGGCAATTCTTCTTATAATTAAATATTGTGCGTAATTGGTGTCCTGGTACTCGTCAACTAATATGTATTCAAAGCGATTTTGATATTTGTATAATATTTCTGGAAAATCTCTAAGCAGAACATTTGTATAAAATAAAATGTCATCGAAGTCCATTGCATTGGCACGCTGCAATCGTGCGTTGTAACTTTTGAAGATTTCTCCGACGAGAGGTTTGTTGGCTCTGATGTCTTGTTGTTGTATTTCGAAATTGTTGCAATAATCTTCAGCAGTATATAAAGCAGACTTTGCCATTGATATTCTGTGAAGAATATATTTAGCAGGATACGCCTTTGGGTCTAATTCTTTTTCTTTTAAAATAGCATTGATAAGTTGCTTCGAATCGTCAGTATCATAAATTGTGAAATCAGGTGTAAAACCCAAATGCTGAGCTTCTATTCTTAATATACGTGCAAAAATAGAGTGGAATGTTCCCATCCAAACGTTACGAGCAGCGTGAGGGTCGACAAGTTTCATTATACGATCTTTCATTTCCTTTGCTGCCTTATTAGTAAAGGTAAGTGCCATGATAGAAAAAGGATTTATACCTTCTTGAATCATATAAGCGATGCGATGGGTAAGGGCTTTCGTCTTGCCCGAACCTGCGCCTGCAATAACCATAACCGGACCCTCAACTGTAGTAACTGCTTCTCTTTGAGGGCTATTTAAACCTTGTAAAATATCTGCCACTGTGAATAATATTAGAACGCAAATTTAATAAAAAATGCTTAGCGGTAGAATATGTATGTGTGGTTTTTTATATTGAATTATTTAAAGTATTTGTGCATATGTTGCGCCTGACTTGATTTGTTATAGTTAATGATTAATAAAATAACCTAATGTGGCGTTTAAATCTATTATTGAGTAAACGATGACTTTGCATAAATGCTGATAATTGTTACATTTTTTGCCTTTATGTTTTATTAAAAAATAATGTCAGAATATGCTTAATGGCATGTTGAAAAATATGTCAATAAAAAAAATGATTTTTTTTTCTACAAAGTGTTGTGTATTAAAGAAAAAGTTGTATCTTTGCACTCGGAAAAAAGTTAGAAAAATTAACTTTGTGAATGAGATAGTTAAGGGACCTGATAAGTTAAACGTTAGAGGTTTCTACATTGTAAGTAGTTAAAAATCAGTTCTATGAGCTTACAGTGGGTTTAGCAAATAGGCCACATTCGTGGTTGTAACTCCCGAAACTATGTTGTTTAAAGAGTGAAATTTTTGGCTATTTTGTGAGAAAATTAAAGGAATTTTTCCTATTGAATGGATAAAAATTAGTAATTTAAAGAAAAAGAAATGCCAACGATTCAACAATTAGTCCGCAAGGGACGTCAGAAATTGGAAGACAAGAGTAAATCTCCTGCCTTGGATTCGTGCCCACAACGTCGCGGTGTTTGTGTTCGTGTATACACAACAACACCTAAGAAGCCTAATTCAGCTATGCGTAAAGTTGCTAGGGTTCGTTTGACCAACCAAAAAGAAGTTAATGCCTATATTCCAGGTGAAGGTCATAACTTGCAGGAACACTCTATCGTGATGATTAGAGGTGGTCGTGTTAAGGATCTTCCAGGTGTACGTTATCATATCATCCGTGGTGCTTTGGATACTGCAGGTGTTGACGGTCGTGCACAACGTAGATCAAAATACGGCGCTAAACGTCCTAAAAAACAAGCCGCTAAGAAGAAATAATTGTTAAACGGTAAACAGTTTAGAAATTAGAACATGAGAAAAGCTAAACCAAAGAAAAGAATCATCCTTCCAGATCCAAAATACGGTGATGTATTGGTAACAAAATTTGTTAACAACATCATGTTGAAGGGTAAGAAAAATCTTGCTTACGAAATTTTCTATAACGCTATGGATATCGTAGGTAACAAGTTAAATGAAGACCCTATCGGTGTTTGGAAGAAAGCTTTAGAAAACGTAACTCCACAGGTTGAGGTAAGAAGCCGTCGTATTGGTGGTGCAACTTTCCAAATTCCTTCAGAGATTCGTCCTTCTCGTAAACAAAGTATCGGTATGAAAAACCTCATCGGTTATGCTCGTAAACGCCATGAAAAATCAATGGGCGAAAGATTAGCTGGTGAAATCATGCAAGCTTATAAAGAAGAAGGCGCTGCTTTCAAGAAAAAAGAAGAAATCCACAGAATGGCTGACGCTAACAAAGCCTTCTCACACTTCAGATTCTAATATATTAAAGGTGTAAATAAAGATGAAAAACGGTCAAAATAATATATCAAAACTCGCGTTCACTCGTAATATAGGCATTATGGCGCACATAGATGCTGGAAAAACCACTACAACTGAACGTATATTGTATTATACAGGCCGTAGTCGTCGTATCGGAGAGGTACATGATGGTGCAGCTACAATGGACTGGATGGTTCAAGAGCAAGAACGCGGTATCACTATTACCTCAGCTGCAACTACAGTATTCTGGAATGTTAATAATACACCTTATAAAATTAACATTATCGACACTCCTGGCCACGTTGATTTTACAGTAGAAGTTGAACGCTCTCTTAGAGTTCTTGACGGAGCTGTAGCTTTATTCTGCGCAGTTGGCGGTGTCGAGCCACAATCAGAAACTGTATGGCATCAATCCGATAAATACAAAGTACCACATATCTGTTTTATCAATAAAATGGACCGTTGTGGTGCTGACTTCTTCAAGGTCGTTGAACAAATTAAAGAGCGTCTCGGCGCTAATCCAATACCATTGCAAATTCCTATCGGAAGCGAAGATACCTTTATCGGTGTTGTTGACTTGGTTAAGAACACAGCTTATGTATGGGAAGATGAACTTGGAATGCAAGTCTCAGAAGTAGAAATACCTGATGATTTGAAAGAAATAGCAGCAGATTATCGTACAATGTTGTTAGAAGGTGCTGCTGAGGATAACGAAGAATTATTCGAGAAATTTATGGATGATCCTGATTCCATTACAGAAGAAGAGCTTATAGCAGAAATTAGAAAGGCAACTATATCAAGACGTGCTTGTCCTGTTTTATGCGGTGCTTCATTCAAAAATAAAGGTGTTCAACTTTTACTCGATGCTATTATTAATTATCTTCCAAGTCCAGATGATATTGATGATGTAGTAGGCGTTAATCCAAAGACCGAAAAAGAAGAAATACGCAAAGCGGATGCTAATGAACCGTTCTGCGCACTCGCTTTCAAAATTGCTACAGATCCTTACGTCGGACGTCTTGCTTTCTTCCGCGTTTATTCAGGTTCTTTGAAATCTGGTTCATACGTACTTAATGTAACCACAGGAAAGAAAGAACGTATTTCACGTATCATGCAAATGAATGCTAATAAGCAAACACCACTCGATGTAATTGAAGCCGGTGATATTGCTGCAGCAGTCGGATTTAAAACTATTAGAACAGGTGACACCCTGACGAGCGAAGATATGCCTTTGTTGCTTGAGTCTATCTCATTCCCACAACCAGTTGTTCAAATCGCAGTTGAACCTAAAACTCAAGCAGAGATGGACAAGTTATCAGCTTCCTTAGATAAACTTGCCGAAGAAGATCCTACATTCCAAGTCACCACAGACGAAAATTCAGGTCAAACAATTATCGCAGGCATGGGTGAGTTACATCTCGACATTATCATCGACAGATTAAAAAGAGAATTCGGCGTTGAAATAAATGTAGGTAGTCCTCAAGTGGCTTATAAAGAGTCATTCACACAAACAGTAACACATCGTGAGGTCTATAAGAAACAAACTGGTGGTAAAGGCAAATTTGCTGATATCGAGTTTGAAATTGGACCAGCAGACGAGGGTGTATCAGGATTACAATTTATCAACGATGTTAAAGGCGGTAACATTCCGCGCGAATATATTCTCGCTGCAGAAAAAGGTTTCAAGAACGCATTGTCAAATGGCGTATTAGCAGGCTTCCCAATGGATTCAGTGAAAGTACGTTTATACGATGGTTCAACACATCCAGTAGATAGTGATGCATTATCATTTGAAGTTGCAGCACATTTAGGTTTCAAAGCAGCTGGCGCTAAAGCTAAGTCTGTAGTTATGGAACCAATTATGGATGTAGAAGTACGAGTTCCATCAGAATATATGGGTGATGTATCAGGCGATCTTAATAGAAGAAGATCTATTTTACGCGAAGTAGAAGCCGGAGTTTCCCAACAAATCATTAAGGCTAATGTGCCTTTGTCTGAAATGTTTGGATATATCACTACATTAAGAACATTAACACAAGGAAGAGCTAATTATAGTATGAAATTTAGCCATTATGCAAGATTAGCTGACGACTTGGCTGATGTAGTTGTAAAGAAAGCTAAAGGAACATATTTCTTCTTTTAATGAGAAGTAATGACAGAAAAAATTAGAATAAAAAATAAAAAATTAACAACAAATTCTTATGAGTCAAAGAATTAGAATTAAGTTAAAATCTCATGATCACAACTTGGTTGATAAATCAGCTGAGAAGATCGTGAAAACCATCAAATTGACTGGTGCTGTAGTTAGCGGTCCTATACCGTTGCCAACAGACAAGAAAATTTACACGGTTTTGCGTTCTACCTTCGTACACAAGAAATCGAGAGAGCAATTTGAGTTATCATCATACAAGCGTTTGCTTGATATCTATAACTCAACAGCACAAACTATCGATGCTTTGATGAAGTTAGAATTACCAAGCGGTGTAGAAGTAGAAATTAAATTATAATTGTAAAACTATCTAGTAATTAAAAGCGTAGCATGTCAGGAATACTAGGAAAAAAGATTGGGATGACCAGCATTTACGACGAAAGCGGAAGAAACATTCCTGTAACAGTCGTTGAAGCAGGTCCATGCGTAGTCACCCAAGTTAAGACAAAAGAAAAGGACGGTTACGATGCTATCCAAATGGCGTTTGATGAAAGAAAGGTGAAAAACACACCTAAGGCTTTACAAAAACATTTTGAAAAAGCCGGCACAACACCTAAAAAGGTAGTACGCGAATTTTCACGTTTCGAAGAGGGTCACAGAAAACAACTCGGTGAAACAATTACCGTCGAAGTATTTATGGAAGGCGAATTTGTTGACGTAACAGGTATCAGCAAAGGTAAGGGCTTCCAAGGTGTAGTAAAACGTCACAATTTCGCTGGCGTTGGACAATCGACTCACGGTCAACACAACCGTATGAGAAAACCGGGTTCAATCGGTGCTTGTGCATACCCATCAAGAGTTTTCAAAGGCTTACGAATGGGTGGCCACATGGGTAACCGCACAGTGAAGGCTATTAACCTTCAAATCATGAAAATCGTTCCCGAGAAGAATTTGTTAGTTGTGAAAGGTTCAGTACCGGGATCTAAAAACGGATATTTAAAAATAGAAAGATGGAGTTAGAAGTTTTAAGAGTAACCGGTGAATCAACAGGACGCAAAGTTCAGTTGAACGAAAATATTTTCGGAATTGAGCCAAACGATCATTGCATTTATTTAGATGTAAATTTGATCAGAGCTAATCAACGTCAAGGTACACACAAAGCAAAAACTCGTAGCGAGATTGCTGGTAGTACACGTAAGTTGATCCGTCAAAAAGGAACAGGTGGTGCACGTCGTGGTGATATCAACTCACCAGTATTAAGAGGCGGTGGTAGAGTATTCGGTCCACAACCACGTGATTACGGCTTCAAGTTGAACAAGAAAGTTAGACTTCTTGCACGTAAATCAGCTTTGACATACAAAATGAGAGATGCAGAAATTGCTATATTAGAAGACTTCACCTTTGATAGCATCAAAACTAAGAAGATGGTTGAAGTTTTGAATAACCTTAAAGTGAATGGTGGCAAGAACTTGTTTGTATTCCCAGCTACAGATACTAATGTAGTAATGTCAGCAAGAAACATTCAACGCACTCAAGTCACACTTGCTCGTAACCTCAACACTTATGATATTCTCAATGCCAAGAAAATTTTCATCTTGGAAAGTTCATTACCACAAATTGAAGAAATTCTTGGATAATTAACCTTAAAAATTAGAAACGATGATTATCATTAAGAAACCTGTAATAACAGAGAAGATGACTGCGATTACTGAAAAACTTAATCGCTATGCATTTATTGTTGACAAACGTGCAAATAAACTGCAAATCAAACAGGCTGTCCAAGACCTTTATGGTGTACAAGTGGAATCAGTCAACACTATTAATTATGAAGGAAAGCTTAAGTCACGTTATACAAAAACTGGCGTTATCAGCGGTAGAAGAGATGCTTTCAAGAAAGCAATCGTGACATTAGCAAAAGGTGAAACTATTGACTTTTTTAGCAATATTTAAAGATGGCTTTAAAGAAATATAAACCAACGACACCGGGTCAGCGCTTCAAAATTATTAGCGCTTTTG
>JAFZDU010000075.1 GCA_017561025.1 Bacteroidales bacterium
CAAAGACCGTCACCACTCTTCAGATAAGACTGCCTCTTAACAACGAAGTTATATCAAAAGTCATGATTATGAAACGCCATAAACCTATCGAAAAATTATTCGATGAAAAATTTTGGGGTACGCAATGACGAAGTCAGGAAACATTGCAAATAGCGAAGCGGACCAACCAGCCATTTAGGCAAAGGCAGCAATGGCGCTGCATCCATAACAGCATGATCTATAATAATTTCATTGCGCTCCATCATACGCGACAGTATCTTTCCGCCTAAAGAAAGTCCGTAAACGCAATCTATATGTCCGCCATGGTTTTTCTTTATATAATCGATAGCCTGAATAGCCTGATCATCGACAGATGTGAAATGAGTGTGTTTGCCAAGAACAAAGCCATCGACTTCAACAGCGATGATATGGAAATCATTTTCAAGAATTCGGATAAGAGGAATAAAAATCTCATACGACACTCCAAGTCCAGGAATGAGCATCAAAGTCGGGGCATCTTTCTTTCCAAAAATCTTAAAGTTCATATTAACAATAAATTACAAGACTTATCACCATTTGACAATTAGATATCAAATATATAAAATAAACCTTAACTTTGCATTTGATTTTTTTAATTAAAACTATTTAATGGTAACTATAATAGAAATAATAGCGAACCTCATCATCATCGCGTTAATGATGGTCTTCATCGGTTTATTGGCGCTTTCAATCTCAGCGATTGCACGTTTATTCGGCGCTGACTTCAAATCATTCTTCATAAAAGGATTATGGTTCACGCTCCTCGCCCCTGCCCTTTGGTGCTACGGGACACTCATCGAGAGAAACCAATGCCAGATAAAAAACATCGAAATCACGAGCGACAAGATCCCACAGTCATTCAATGATTACAAGATAATCCAGATTTCCGACCTTCATCTTCATTCTTTCAAAAACAGAGCGAAGACATTAGAAAAATTCGTCGATGTAATCAACAATCAAAATGCTGACATCGTGGTCTTCACCGGAGACTTGGTTTCATACGGACCATGGGAACTTGACGGTTTAGATACTATCCTATCAAAGATTAAAGCCAAAGACGGAGTATATTCAGTATTGGGTAACCACGACTACAGCGCTTATAGCAACTTCCCCGATTCAACACAATGGAAATACGTTGAAGAACTGAAAGACAGACAATTTAAGATTGGATGGAATCTTCTTTTAGACGAAAACGTATCTCTCATTCGCGGCAACGACACCATCTCACTTATAGGCGTAGAAAACATATCGACACACAGAGCATTCCTTTCATTCGGCAATCTTCAGAATGCCATGAACGACGCTGATGGCGATTACAAAATCCTGTTAAGTCACGACCCGACACATTGGGAATTAGAAGTCAAGGACATCGAAGAAATAGACTTGATGCTCTCAGGACACACCCATGCGATGCAGTTCACCATTTTAGGATGGACGCCTTCATCGTTTATATTCAATGAAGTAGCAGGATTATTCAAGCACAACAATCAATATCTTTATGTAAATATCGGTTTAGGAGAAACCGTGATGAAATCAAGAATCGGAGCAAAACCGGAGATTACTTCTATTGTTATTGGAACCTCAGAATTCTAGAGTTCGCCCCTCTGCGTTAGGGATTGGAGCGGCATCCTTTGCGAGACGTAGCGTAAGCGGAGGCGAGCAAAGATATAGCGGAAAGCCCGACGGCGGAGCGAAGCGGAGACGGAACGCCAAAGAGAAAGACAACAGTCAACGGACTACGGACAACGGTCCTTGGGTATGCGGTGCCTGAGCCTGTCGAAGGCATATGTTCGGCACTTCGACAGGCTCAGTGACCGAAACACCAAGTTCAATGGCTCAAAGCTCAAAGCTCAAAGGTCCAAAAAATCCCAATATTTTTTTTCGAACAATAGCAAAATAAATCTTAATTTTGTCGTTTTATTACATATATAATTTTATTTATGAAAATGAGCAACTTAAGCAATTTAAGAAAGTTATTATTTATAGGCATTGTCGGTTTATCGTTGACATCATGCCAAGAGAAAGCAGCGCCACAGAAGCGCGCTGAGACTATCTACAAGACTCTCACCGTCGAGAAGAGCAACCAGATTTTAAGAAGCGGTTTCGCTGCCACCATCAACGGATGCCAGACCGTTGAGGTTCGTCCTCAGGTGAGCGGCATGATAACAGACATCCGCATCAACGAGGGCGACTTCGTCCGCAAGGACTCCACCCTCTTCGTCATCGACCAGACTCCATACAAGGCTGCTTATGAAATAGCATCTGCCAATGTGATGAGCGCAGAGGCTAACCTCTCCACGGCGAAGCTCGTCCTGGAAAGCAGCAAGGAACTCTACGAACAAGACGTCGTCTCGGAATTCGAGCTTATGACAGCCAACAACAACCTCGCAGAAGCAGAAGCTAAACTTGCATTGGCGAAGGCAGAGATGAACAGCGCTCATAACAACCTTTCATACACAATGGTGAAGTCGCCTGTTAACGGCGTCGCCTCCATGATACCTTATCGCGTCGGCGCATTGGTCAACAGCAACATCAGCCAGCCTCTCGTGACAGTCTCCGACGACAGCAAGATCTTCGCCTATTTCTCTATGGCGGAAAACCAGATGCTCGACCTCATCCAAGAATACGGTTCTTTGAAAGAAGCCATCAAAGACATGCCTGAAGTTGAGTTGATCATGAGCAACGGCAAGACATACAAACATAAAGGAAAGATCAACGCCGTCAGTGGCACCATCAGCGCAAGCACAGGAGCCGTCAGTTTCCGCGCCGTGTTCCCTAACCCAGAGCGTCTTCTCCGTGACGGCGGCAGCGGCACCGTCATCATCCCAAGCGTCCACGAGGACTGCATCATCATACCTCAGACTGCGACATTCGAGTTACAAGAAAAGATTTTCGTTTACAAAGTCATCGACGGCAAAGCTTCATCAGCAGCCATCACCGTCATGCCACAAAACAACGGCGTTGAATATATAGTAGAGAGCGGCCTCGAAGTAGGCGACGTCATCATCGCAGAAGGCGCTGGCCTCGTAAGAGAAGGTGCAGTTGTTAGGACTTCAGGAAATCAGGAATCCAGGAATTCAAGAAATGAGCTTGAGGACGAAAATAAAACAGGAGGAGAATAATTATGAACATAAAGACATTCATCGACCGTCCTATTTTCGCGGGTGTCATCTCTGTGATAATAGTGCTTTTAGGTCTCATCTGCCTCGGCGGTCTCCCTATCGAGCAATATCCTGAAATCGCTCCTCCAACAGTCAGTGTCTCAGCCAACTACTCTGGTGCCAATGCTGAGACTGTGCAGAACAGCGTCATCGTGCCTCTCGAAGAAGCCATCAACGGCGTTGAGAATATGATGTATATGACATCATCAGCGAACAACAACGGCTCTGCCAGCATACAGATTTACTTCCGTCAAGGCACTAATGCCGACATGGCGATGGTCAACGTACAGAACCGCATCGCTTCGGCACAAGGTCTGCTGCCTGCTGAGGTGACACGCAGCGGCGTCAGCGTAAAGAAAAGACAGACTAGTAGAATCAAAGCGCTCGCCATCTGTAGTCCAGACGACTCTTTCGACGAGAGATTCCTCAGCAACTACTTAAAGATCAACATCGAGCCACGACTCTCTCGTATCGCAGGCGTCGGTGAGGTTGACGTAAGAGGCGCCGACTACTCACTCCGTATCTGGCTCGACCCTGCCAAGATGGCGAAATATTCTTTAGTTCCAAAAGACATCTCTGCTGTATTGTCGGAGCAAAATCTCGAGGCAGCGACAGGAACACTCGGCGCTGACTCCGACAACACATTCCGTTACACCTTGAAATACAGAGGTCGTTACGACAGAGAAGAAGACTATGCCAACATGGTCATACGCGCCGACAGCGACGGCACCTTATTACGACTCAAAGACGTAGGAACAGTAGAGTTAGGTTCTAAAAGCTACGACTATATAGGTAAAGTAAATGGTCATCCTGGAACAACATTGATGATATCACAGACCTCAGGATCTAACGCCAACGAAATCATCGATGCCATCGACAAAGAACTTGAAGAGATACGCAAGACATTACCTAAAGGCATCGAAATCATCGACTTGATGAGTACCAAAGACTTCCTCGACGCTTCTATCGAAAACGTCATCATCACACTCATCCTCGCCATCGTGTTGGTGGTCTTGATCGTTTACGTCTTCTTACAAAGTTTCCGTTCTACCTTCATCCCGACAATAGCAATCATCGTTTCTCTCGTGGGAACATTTGCATTCTTGAAAGTGGCAGGATTCAGTCTTAATATGATCACATTGTTCGCCTTGGTTCTCGTCATCGGAACAGTGGTGGACAATGCCATCGTTGTTGTTGAGGCAGTACAAGCTAAATTCGACGCTGGTTATGACTCACCATACAAAGCAACCATCGACGCTATGCAAGGCATCTCAAATGCGTTGATTGCTACAACATTCGTCTTTATGGCAGTGTTTATCCCAGTATGTTTCATGGGTGGAACAACAGGTACATTCTACACACAATTCGGTCTCACGATGGCTGTTGCCGTTGGTATCTCACTTCTCAACTCCATCACCTTAAGTCCTGCATTATGTGCATTGTTGATGCAGCCACACTACACCAACAAAGAGGGTAAACTGTCATTCTCAACACGTTTCCACATCGCCTTCGACTCTGGTTTTCAGGGACTCGTCAACAGATACAAGAGAGGAGTTCTCTTTATGTTCAAGAACAAATGGCTCTCTGTCATTCTCGTCATCGCTGCAATAGGCGGACTTTTCTATATGATGGAACACACCAAGACAGGTCTCGTTCCTAAAGAAGATATGGGCTCTATCAACATCGACATACAGACACCTCCAGGCACCAACCTTAACGAGACTGTGAGAGTCATGGAGTTGATTGCAAACAGACTCGACGAGATAGAACAGATAGAAGCATATTCTTACACCACAGGTTATGGTATGATGAGTGGCGCAGGTCCTTCATGTGGCGGATTTACCATCAGATTAAAAGACTGGGATTTACGTACTGAAGTCGGCGATGACATCGAATCTGTCATGGAAGAGATTTATGTTTCGACAGCAGACATCACATCAGCAAAGATTACGGTATTCACACGCGGTATGATTCCTGGTTATGGTGCAAGTAGCGGTTTCGAAGTTCACATCCAAGACCAAAAGGGCGGTAGCATAGAAGACTTGCAAACCATTACAAATAACATTATTACAGCTCTTAACGCAAGACCTGAGGTAGGCAGAGCAAACACAACATTCGACACCAAATATCCTCAATATCTTTTGGAAGTCGACGCTGCTCGTTGCAAACGTAACGGTATCTCTCCAAGCGACGTTCTCGACGTTATGGCAGGTTATGTTGGTGGAACATACGCCTCTAACATGAACCGTTTCTCCAAACTTTATAGAGTCATGGTACAAGCATCAGCCGAATATCGTCTCGACACAGAGTCACTCAACAATATGTTCGTACGCAACAACAATGGCGAGATGTCTCCTATAGGTCAATATGTTACATTGACACGTATATACGGACCACAATCTATCTCAAGATTCAACCTTTTCTCATCAATACAAATCAACGGACAGGCTGCCTACGGTTATTCATCAGGTGAGGCAATTCAAGCTGTAAGAGAAGTTACAGATGAATTATTGCCAGCAGGTTACGGCTATGAATTCGGAGGCATGTCGAGAGAAGAAGCATCATCAGGAAGTTCAACAGCGATGATATTCGTATTCTGCGTGGTATTTATATATCTTATCCTCTGTGCTTTATATGAAAGCATCTTCATCCCTATCGTAGTTATCTTGTCAGTGCCATTCGGCCTCGCCGGAAGTTTCTTGTTCGCTAACATGTACGGATTGGAAAACAATATTTACTTACAGATTGGTCTCTTGATGTTGATTGGTCTCTTGGCAAAGACCGCCATCTTAATCACCGAATACGCATCAGCGAGAAGAGCAGAAGGCATGTCTATAGTGATGGCTGCAATGTCAGCAGCGAAAGCAAGATTAAGAGCTATCTTGATGACATCATTGACAATGATTTTCGGCATGTTGCCTCTTATGTTCTCAACAGGCGTAGGTGCCAACGGCAACATCTCCATCGGTGTCGGAACAGTAGGCGGAATGCTCATAGGCACAATAGCGCTCTTGTTCGTAGTACCTGTCTTATTCATCATTTTCAGAAATATAGAAGAGAAAGTAATGCCCAAAAGAAAAGAAATAGAATCATGAAAAAGATATTAATTCCTATAGTTTTATTCTTGATTATAACAACTAACAGTTGTAAGTTGTACAAACATTACGAGCGTCCCGACATCAGTTTCGTCGACAGCCTGTATAACAAAATACCGATGGCTAATAGCTATGAGTCTATAGCAAGGATGACCTGGAGAGAACTGTTTGCCGACACACTTTTGCAAGACTGCATTGAGTTAGGATTGAAAAACAACACTGATCTGGAAATAGCACGTTTGAAAGTGGAACAGGCTGAAGCCACCTTACAGGCATCGAAATTATCATTACTTCCATCGGTTTCATTTTCAGCACAAGCAAATGCCGGCAGCAATATCAATGGCTTAAGCTACACACTAGCTCCATCAATATCATGGGAAATAGATGCTTTTGGAAGAATGAATAACAGCAAGAAAGGTGCAGAAGCAGCTCTTGCTGCTACAGAAGCATATCGACAAGCAGTTCAGACACAACTCATAGCAACGATAGCTGATTCATATTACACACTTCTCATGCTCGACGAACAACTCGACATCAGCAAAAGAACACTTAAGACTTGGGAAGAAAACATCAGGACATTGTCGGCATTGAAGAGAGCCGGAAAAACCAACGAGGCTGCTGTACTTCAGGCAAAGGCCAATAAGGTAAATGTAGAAGGTTCAATACTTACCTTAGAAAAACAAATCGTAGAACAAGAGAACTCGCTGTCAGCACTTTTAGGCATAGTACCACAAGAGTTTGAAAGAGGCACATTGGAAAACCAGATGTTCCCTGACACATTATTGACTGGATTACCATTGTCAAGTCTCGTCAACCGTCCTGACGTAAGACAGGCTGAATATAAATTAGTTGAGGCATATTACGCCACCAATGTAGCTCGTTCCTACTTCTACCCTACTATCACCTTAAGCGGCAATGGCGGCTGGTCGGGAGCTACAGGCAACATCGACAACCCTGGCGACTGGATTTATAACATAGTTGGAGGTCTGGTACAGCCTATCTTCAATCAAGGAAAAAACAAGGCACGTCTTAAGATAAGCGAGTCGCAACGACAAGAAGCTCTCGTAAACTTCAAGCAGACTCTGTTAGATGCAGGTACTGAAGCAAACAACGCTCTTGTCTCATGGCAGACTGCACGCAAGAGACTCGACAGCGACAAGCTTCAGATCATGTATTTGAAAGGTGCTGTATTCAACACACAACTTCTGATGAAGAATGGGCAAGCCACTTACATCGAAGTCCTTACTGCACAGAAGAACCTCTTACAAGCCGAGCTGACAGAGACCAACGATAAATATATCGAGATACAGAGCGTCATCACTTTGTACCACGCACTTGGTGGAGGATTGGAATAAAAAAAACGAGTCGCAATTGACTCGTTTTTTACATAAGGTGATTCTCATTACAAGCCTTTAAAGACAAAATAATATCGGTCTTGCATAGGATCTATTTCATCATATACATTTATAACCTTAAGAACGCCTAGTGCTTCATTGTCCCTTCCAACAAGGATAATATCCTCATTGCTAATATTCATTATTTTAGGGCTCTTATTAGAGTTTTTATATGCATTGATGACAGATGAAGAGTTTGCATTTTCAAAATCAAAATCATTGAATCTAGCAAAATACAATCCATTCATACTCCTCCATTCCCTACTTAAAACCAATGTGGAATCTATTGAATAATCGTAGAAATCTACAAATGTGCTATCTGTAGTTTCACGGTCTACAATCTCATTTCTTTCTATGCTAAAGCCATTTTTCTCATTTTTATATGATGCATACATAGTGTATTCGGATGGCTTAAGGTGTATATCTCCTACAACATAATGCGATTTGGACATTTCTGATGAATTGCCAGTAGAGCATAAAGCTGTAAACTTGAACTTCAATTTTGTGGTATCGCCATCATATTGAGGAACGTTATATTGGTATATAAACTTCGTTCTTTCTGCATCGATTATGGTGTCATATATTTTATTGTATCCATATGATGTAATCGTAGATATGTTAATAGATTCTACATAACCTTTATTTGCGAAAGACTCAATTTCAAATATTATCTTATCGCCAGCATCATAAAATTCCTTTGAATTAATGGTTTTTGAAATTATGACTACATCAGATTCATCGTCTCCGCCACATGATGACAACATCATACCCAAAATGACAACAAAAAATAATTTCTTAATTTTCATATTATAAAAAAAAAGTTGAAGGTTATAAAAATAACCTCCAACAATAAATTAATATCAAGGTCTTAACTGATATGCCTTAATAACGACTGATTCTTTAACAAATTTACCCATAAACATACGTTCTACCTCTGTCTTTTTAACTGTTGGAACGTAGTAATCTGCCTGTGGATATTCATCAACTACTTTATAGAGCGACATTTTAATATCACCTCTTAAATCGATGTTTGTGTTACCTTCTAATTCAACGATTTTAACGTCTCTGAAATTATAGTATTCACCATTTACCTTGTCGATTTTCTTGATAAAGCCTAAATATTCTCTAGATTCTATAGATACTACGCTTTCTCCAAGCAAGACATAATCGTTAATATTTGATTCTACCCTTACATAATCTGGTGTGAATGATGTTGACTGAACTCCAGCAACCTGACGTACACCGCTACATGAACTGAATGACAATATTATAAATGTCACCAGCGATAATGTTAAAAATATTCTTTTCATAAGCGTTCTAATTATTTAAGGAACAACGGATTATTTAAAGAAATAACTGATTGTAAAACGAACGTCTGAACCGAAATATCCGCGTGATTTCTTGAGTGTTGAATAACGTTCATCATCATAATATGAAGATGTTGTATAATAAACTTGTTCTACACCATCTTCATCAACATTGATGTGTTGATATTTTTGACCGAGGAACTTATAGCCTGAGAAGCCGTATTCAAAACCTACTGCAACAGGAAGGTCAGCAACGAAACATTGTAAACCGATGAATGCGCCTAAACCTATTTCTAAAGAAGTTCTTTTTTGTGTGTCATAGTTTTTACCATCAAAAATGTTGATGTATTTATCACCGCTAATACCAAATGGCAATGATGCACCAACATAAACATCAAGAATATTTTTTGATGAGAAGTGATATGCGATACCTGGAGTCAAACGATAAAACATATCTTGATATTTCATAGAGACAGGTTTTTCGCTAATTACATAATTGTCTGTGTTGTAGTCGTAATCTTCAATGATGAGGTCACCTGCAGTTTTATTGGTGGATCTGCTCATTTGGATACCGCATCTCAATTCCAAGTTATCGTTTGTGTAATATTTCATATTAACAAGTGGGAAACCGCTCAATGAAATATCACCATCTACCATCTGACCTATTTCAGAAAAACTTGGTCCTACAAAAATACCCCAATCGCCACTGCCTGGACGATTACCAGTTCTGATTGTTCTTGAATAAGGTTCACCTTCAGAAATCTGCGCTACTGCAGAAATTGCTGAACATGCTACTAGCAAAATCAACATTAATGATTTTTTTAATAAAGAGTTTTTTTTCATAACATTACGCTTGTTATATACCATTCAGCACATCGGTTCTAGTTTAATAAATAAGAATTGTTAGTATATTAATACCATGCAAATATATAACATTTTCTTAACGATAAACATTACTTAAATTATTTTTTCTATGTTCTATAAACAAAAAAAAACAGACTGCCGTCTGACAGTCTGTTTTAAGCTTTTATTTATAAATATCACTGAACTTCAAGAACTTGACTTCACCGTATTTCTCTAATGCCTTAATATCGACATCTTTCTTGTTACCTGCAATCATAATAACTATCGGTCTGCCTTGTACCTTTTCCTGATAGAATTTATAAATGTCTTCGTATGTTATTCCTTTGATGTAATTTGTCACATCAATTCTTGGATCACTGTCGTAACCAGTTTCAATCCAATAAGCTACTGTTGATGGAAGTCTTCTTGGCGCAACATAGTCAGCAGCTCTCGACATAATCAAGGCTTCTTTTGAGGTATCGAATTTTTCCATACGTTCTGGCATGTCAACGATGAGTCCTCTCAAAACATCAACAGCTTCGTTTGTCTTGTCAGATTGTGTTCCTACAGCTGCATATAAATTTCCATTCTTTCTGTTGAGATAGTCATATTTATAATATGCGTATGAATAGTAACCTAAAGAACGGAATTCTCTTACTTCTTGGAATACGACAGAATACATGTCTGTACCAAAATATTTATTATATACTTGTGACAATGTCTTTTCGTCATTGCTTAACTTAACACTAGGAACATACATGCTTATTTTGCTTTGTCTGAACTTTTTGTTATGAGCAAAATAAACGACATCCTTATCATATTCGTTGACTTGTCTTATTTTCTTTTCTGCCTTTACAGCATCGTTCTTAATAAGATTATGTGAATTCAAAAGAGCAATAACTTTTTGTGTTTCAACATTTCCTGTATAAGTCACATATCCATTGTAATTGAATATCTCTTTTACATCATCAAGAATAGAGTTTTCGTCACGTTTAATCCATTCTTTCATCGGAGTGTCATTCAAATAACTTGAATTTTCACCATAGTAAACATATTGGTGCATAGCATCTTCCCATGTGTCAGCATCGTCTTTTGCCATTTGATTAGCAGAGACCTCATTTTGCAACATGATATTCAATTTGCTTGCATCGAATTTTGGATTAAAGATCTTGTCTTCACAGATAGCAAGAATCTCTTCCATATTTTCATCAAAACCTGAAATTGACAACGCTGCGTGATCTTCGCTCACATACAATGACATTGAAGCGCCGAGTTTATTAAGAGCAAGTTCAACTTCTTCGTAAGTCTTTGATTCTGTACCTAACATATCCCACAACATAACCGCACTCATGATATCAGGATTGCTGATTGAACCATAATTGTAATTGATTGTAAGATCGAAAATATTGTTATAAGGATTTTTCGCAGAATACATAGTGAAAGCATCGTTAGCCTTTTCAATCATAACATCCTTACCGAATTCAACAACTTGAGGTTCAACCTCGCTGACATCCTGTCCTTCAATAAACATAGCAAAGTCTGACTTAGCTTCTGTGTTCTTTGCTTCGATAGGCTTCCAGTTTGGTTTCTCAATCTTGTCTTTTGCAGGGAATCCCATCTTAGATCTGAGTATCTTACGGTTTTCGTTGAGATATTTATTTGCAACAGCAACGAGATCTTCTTTTGTCATATTCTTAATCACCTCTGTCTCTGCAAGATAATCTTCGAAACTCATATCTTTACCTTCGTTATCAATTAAAAGATAAGAGACATTGTTGATACCTTCAAGATTCATCAATCTAGATTTAAGAGTTTCTGTCTTAGCAGCTTCAAACAAATCATCGCTGAAGTTACCTGATTTCACGTCATCTATTCCCTTAAACAAAATCGCTTCTGCTTTTTCATGCGACTGACCTATAATCTTTGGAATATAGATAAATGCCACAACACCATGATCTTCCAATGACAATGGAGCCATATATGCTCCCATCAATTCATTGTTCAAAGTCGCCATATCGTAAAGACCTGTTGTTCCGTTTGACATAATGTAAGAAAGCATCTCAAGAGCGACATTGTCTTCGTGCTTGTTACTTACACCTTTATATAATATAGTACCCATTTTAATAGGAGTCAAATTCACTTCCTTAACAACTTCAGATTCGAATGTTGGAAGTTGGAACTCAGGCATTTCTGGCATCTCTCTTTTTTCCCATGCTGAGAATTTTTCTTCAACTACAGGTTTTATCTCTTCAGTATTAAAGTCACCTACCAAAATGAGAGTCATATTGTTAGCCACATAATAAGTCTGATAGAACTCACGCATCTTTGTAGTCTGAGGATTTTTAAGATGTTCCGACAAACCGATGATTGGTCTTCCGTAAGGATGTTCGCCGAAGCACTCTTTCATCATCATCTCTGTGAATGCAGCAATAGGACCGTCGCTGTACATATTCTTTTCTTCATAGACAGTCTCAAGTTCACTTTGGAAAAGACGGAAGACAGGATTGCGAAAACGTTCAACATAAACGTCCATCCATTTCTCTATCTGATTGGAAGGGAAACTGTTGAAATAAACGGTGTAGTCGTATGAAGTACCAGCGTTAAGACCTTCGCCGCCCATCTTTGTCAAGATAAGGTCAACTTCATTAGGGATGGCATATTCAGCAGAAGCTAAAGACAATTCATTGATTTTCTTCTGAATAGCAGCGCGTTCTTCTGGATTCTCTGTGTCATGTAATTTGTCGTACATGATATCGATGCTGTCGAGATAAACCTTTTCTGCTTCCCAGTTGGTAGTTCCGATTTTGTCTGTACCTTTGAACATGATATGCTCGAAATAGTGAGCCATGCCAGTTGCATCTAGAGGGTCGTTCTTGCTTCCTGCATGTACGAACACTGTTCCATGCACTGTTGGTTCAGAATGGTCTTCATACAAAACCACTTTCAAGCCATTATCGAGGTAGAATGTCTCGACCTTTGGCTGCTCCTGAGCGTTAGCTGCCTTAAATCCCAAAAGAACAGCGAACACAATCAATAAGATAATACTCTTTCTTTTCATATAGTTAATATTTTGATGTTAATACTAATTCAATTATTTTTTACCACAAAAATATAAATTAATATTACAATTTACACATTTCTAATTACTAATTAATCTCAAAATCTCCTCATAGTCTTCTAATTTATTTGTAGTGAGAACAACCTTCTTATCAGGAGAAATGAGATAATAATAACAAGACGGATATATAACAGAATATATCTCTTTGCCTGAATATATGATATCATCACAATCAAATCTCTTCGCTACTTTCTCAATATATTTCATATTATTAGACAGATAATTTATCGCCATAATCTTAACACCTTCTTTTTCAATTATTCTGTAACCTAAAGAATCCTTTTCTTGTGCATATCTTTCTAATTGTTTCATGCAAGATTCGTAGTTAAAAGTCCAGAAATTCAAAAGAATCCATCCTTCATGTTCTCTCAAACTTGTTGTGTCGTTCATCAAATCAACTAAAGGAAAATCAAGGAGTTTGTCTGTGACTATTGTATCTATAGACCAATATGGAGAAGGTGTCGCCATATTATACCTTGAATATTTTTCATATTCCTTATTCTCAAAATTGAAGATGGAGTCGATGTAAGTCTGACGGTTGTCATAATTGAAATCATAGAATGTGTAGTGGTCTTTCGAATGATATTCAAACACTTCACAATATGCACTGTCCATGATGTTAGTAGTAGCATTAACATAAAAACACACGCTTCTTTCATCATTGTCAAATTTATAAATATTGTATAGTTCACCATCTATCTCTCTTTTTTCAACATCAGTGAAAACTTGAGTCAGATTCATGGATTCAGCAAAACTGATTGGATATATATAATAAGGTATGTCTCTGAAATATCGAGGAACAAAACCATATTTTCCTAATGCTTCATAATGTCTGTCAAAATCAAATATAGTATTTTCATATTCTATCAAAGAGCCTTCTGGTTTTTCTATCTTCTTATAATAATCTCTGTCAAGAAAATAAATCTGTTCAATACCATATTGATTGTAAAATATCAAGGATTTCTTTCCGTCATATTTTATTATTACTTCAAATTCTTCGTCCCAACTCAGACTGTCTTTATAATAATGAATGTTTCTGTATTTGAAAGAAACCCATTCGTGTTCATCAGCAAAAGACTCTGCCTGATTCTTGAATTTCTTGTAATTCTGTATGACATCTTTTATTGGAGTCTGCGCATTTGCCGCCATACATAATAATAAGGCAAACAATAATATTGATAATCGTTTCATTCCTAATTCCTAATTAATTTCTCTATTTCCTCAATTGATATTCCGAACATTTTCAGTTTCTTGACGATTTCTGGTAGTTCCTCTTCCAAGAACTGTTTTTTCTGTTCTTCGAGGATTATTTCCTTGGCGTCTTCTGTGACGTTAAATCCAATGCCGCGTTTGTTGACGATGATATTCTTGTTTTGCAACAACTCATACGAACGCATCACGGTGTTAGGATTGACGCCTACTTCAATCGCCATCTCCCTGACCGACAATATCTTGTCGCCTATCTTATATTTACCGTTCAATATCATCTCGCAGATGTGAAGATAAATCTGCAAGTATATCGGTTGATGTGCCTTGAATTCCATAATCAATAAGTTTGTTTCTTGATTTTGTAATATGTTAAATAAAGAAATGCAGATGCTGATATGAGAGATGAATAGAATATGAAATTATATGCATAATTTACAACACCTTTGACATAATTTGTAATTTCTTCATCAGTCCAATTAGCATTGAAATTGTATTCCAAGTTCATTACATATCTCACAACACATATCGAAAATATAATTCCTAAAATTGTGAGTATTCCAATGGTCTTACTAAGTTTACGTTTTTTGAAAAGCATATTAGTAAACATAAATACAGAAGAAAAACCTAATATTTGTAACATTTTATAAACAAAATGATTTTTAGAAAGTGCATAATCGTATATTGTACTATTAAGTTCCTCATCGCCAAGAGATAGCATTTCTCTATATGATTCATAATTTTTACTGAAAATATCACTAAAAATAAAGCCATCGTATGGATTGGTTCCAGGTTTTAATGCGAGGACTGTATCAATAAATAATGCTCCAATCGAATATATAATAGGTGTAACTACAACACAATATAAAATCATACTCAAGAATTTTTCCAAGGAAGAAGCCGGCGTCATTGCTAAGACAACACCATTTCTTGAGTCATTATAATTTTTATAAAGTCTTGATGGAACAATCATTAGCGACAACCACATCAAAGTTGAAATTGTAGTAGCACGATTGCTTATTACACCTGTATCAAATGTTTCCATTGAGATATATGTCAGAAACCACAAGATAACAGGTATCGCCCAAAGCACGACAAGCGTCCATCCGTAATTTGAAAAATAACTCATTCCGTCACGTCTGACAACATTGCCAAAACGATTTATATTAAATGTTTTATTCATGATATTTATTTTTTAAGTTTATAGTTAAATGTTTAGAGTTTAGTGCAGTTGGAAAGTTTTAAGTTAATAGTTTTTAAGTTTATTTGATTCTATTTCCTTAAACCTTAAGCATTAAACCTTAAACCAGTTTATTCAATTTCAATTTTCAATTCTCAAAGATTTCCTTGATTTTCTTTTTGTTATTTCTCACTGCATTGAAGAGAGCTTCCACATTGACTTTACTTTCCATCTCGAATTTATTTGGAAGTACGTTAATGTAACCACCAGGAATCATCTCTGTATAAAGAGCGTCGTCAGATTTTTCACTGCCGTAATCGAAATAAAGTTTAGAAGAAATTTCCTCGAATGTAGCATTGAGAAGAACCTCATCATGATCTAAAATAACGATAGGATCGATGAGATTTTCAACATCTTTCACTTGATGCGTAGAAATTATTATTGTAGGGACGCGATTAATCGCGTCAGTTCTATTGATACGATTAATCGCGTCAGTACTATTATTCACGTCAATGCTATGTTGAAGAATAACTTTTCTAAAGAGAGCCTTTGATGGAATATCCAGACCATTAGTAGGTTCATCGAGAAGCAGATAATCTGTGCGAAGTGAGAGCGCACAAGCAAGAAGCGACTTTTTCTTCTGACCATACGACATTGCATCGAATTTCTTGGTATGATCCACTTCTAGTTCTTTCATAAGATTCAAAAAATAAGAATAATCATAACAAGGATAAAATACACCTAATTTATTAATGAAATTTTCAGGAGTAGTATTTTCCGTTATGACTTCTTCAGGAAGATAGAAAATATTTTGCAAGAAATAAGGATTTCTTTCCTGCGGAATAAACTCATCAACTTTACAGATTCCTGCATTTGGAAATTGAAGTCCACAGATAAGTTTTAAGAGAGTTGTCTTTCCCACTCCGTTTTCACCGAGGAGACCATAGACGTTGCCTTCTTTAAATTCGAGGCTGATGTTTTTAAAGACAGCTGTTCTTTTATAGCTGAAGTCTAAGTTTTTTAATGTTATCATATTTTTAAAGTTAAATGTTTAAAGTTTAGAGTTTAAGGTAGTTTTAAGGTTGAGAGTTAGAAGTTGAAAGTTTATCTTAATTCAACCTTAATCCTTTAGCCTTACACATCAAACCTAATAATCTATCTTATTAATTTTCAATTTTCAGTTTTCCATTTTCAATTTATTAATGATTTCAGAGTAGTCTCCCAAGTTTCCGGTTTCATAGACGATTTCCTTGTTGGGAGAGACCAAGTAATAATATCCTAAAGCAGGAAGGTTTATTATTGCACCTATTCCCTTGCCTGAATACATTATATCTTTCGAATTTGTAAGCTCTGCTCTTTTTGCAATAAGCTCTAAATTATCTGACTTATGTTCTATTGCGAGAATTTTGATTCCTTCTTTTTCAATGATTCTATATCCCAAAGAATCTATCTCGTGGGCGTATTCCTTAAGATGTTTAATGCATGGGCCGCATCCTGTTGTCCAGAATTGGAGTAGTATCCAACCTTCTTGTTCGCGGATAGATGTGGTATCACCTTGTAGGTTAACCAAAGGATAATCTAACAAATCATCACTAGTAGTTTTATTTTGCGAATATGGACGATATTGATAAAATGTCTTTTCATCATAACGAGAATAATCGTTGTAACGAACATCCGTCAAGTCGAACACGGAATCAAAAATATGTTGTTTGGAATCGAAATTATAATTATCTATCTTGTAATAATTTCTGAATCTGTTACCATATATATCCACATATTCAGGAGCCTCAGTAATCACTGTATCGTTCCATAGTCTTGATGTAGTAAAACAATAAACGCTGTCGATAAGACCTGTCGTATTGTCAATAAATGTATGTGTTCTTTCGTATAAAATCTTGAATTCTGCAGTAGTCCATGGATTCATAGTATGATATTTAGAATAAGAATGTCCGTCGATATCAATAACTTCTTTACCAACAACTAAACCAGGTATGCAATTTTTTGATTTTATCTTAGATTGAGTTGGATATAGAAAATAACCAATATGTGAGAAATAATCATACAAATCATCCATCGTAGAGAAACAATGGTAAAAATCCCAAAAAACATGTTTGTTTTTATAAACAATTATATTTTTATTATTATGTTCTATCATTTCTGATTTATGTTTTGTTAAAAGATACTCATCAGACCAATAATCTTCATAAGAATCTTTACATTTCACATAAATAGCAGGATTTTCCTTATCATAATGGAGTATAACACTATATTTTATATCCCAATTTAAAGTATCATTTCTGAAGTTCTGTCTGCAAACATCAAAACTGAGCCACTCATATTTTTCAGCCATTTCCTTTGCCATACGTTTGAATTCTTTTTCAATTTTTGCTGGTTTCTGCGCAAATGTTAATATTGGTATAAAAAATAGTGCAGCCAATAATAACATTTTTTTTAATAATGTATTTATTTTCATATTTTAAAAAGATTAATTTTTGTTTCTAAAATTTAATTTCAAAAATCTTATAAATGATAATATAGTAAGTATAATCAATAATATCAGATTAAAATAATTATGAATACCATCATTCCATCTTTGAATTAGTCCAACCCAAAAGAAAACGAGTAAACCTAAAATTAAAATTGTATGAATGATGTTTACTATCATATTCATTTTATTAGATTGCGGATTGTTGTCGAGTTTGAATTTTCTTCTCTTTAAAATGAATTGTCTTACAACAATATAAGCAATTAAAATCACAACTAATGTTGTTAAAGATAAAAGATTTTGATTCATAATTACCTCCTTTTTAAATTTAGTGTATTAGTTAACTATTACACTGCAAATATAAAGATAATTTTAAATAAGTCAAGAAAAAAAGGTAAAAAAAATCGTGAATATCTATATTTTTCACTGCTAGCAGAATATTCGTGCAGATTAGTGATTATTCGTGGATGTGAATATTTCTTTGGGCGTTCCGTCTGCGCTTCCAGCTCCGCCGTCGGGCTTTCCGCTGTATCTTTGCTTGCCTCCGCTGTCGCTTCGCTCGCAAAGGATGCCGCTGCAATCCCTAACGCAAAGGGTCGGACTTGAACCTATAATGTCTTTCAATATCCAGCATCCGACTGACTTGATGACTCCGATGGCTTCATATATACTTCGCGTCCCTTTGCGTCTCTGCGCGGGAATGCCGGGGACAGACAGATAATGAAAACAAGAAAAGGCAAGACTCCTCATTCTCTTAGCGTCTCTGCGCGGGAATGGGGGCGCCGATGGCTTCATATATACTTCGCGTCCCTTTGCGTCTTTGCGCGGGAATGCCGGGGACAGACAGATAATGAAAACAAGAAAAGGCAAGACTCCTCATTCTCTTAGCGTCTCTGCGCGGGAATGG
>JAFZDU010000076.1 GCA_017561025.1 Bacteroidales bacterium
ACAAAATCATGCGGGACAAAAAAATCTGTAGGGCACATCGAATGTGTCCTTATAGCTTTTGAATGTATTTGACGCTGCACTTGGACGCATTCGATGCGGCCCTACAAAATCATGCGGGACAAAAAATCTGTAGGGACACATCGAATGTGTCCTTATAGCTTTTGAATGCATTCGACGCTGCACTTGGACGCATTCGATGCGGCCTTACAAAATCTTGTGGGACAAAAAATCTGTAGGGACACATCGAATGTGTCCTTATAGCTTTTGAATGTATTTGACGCTGCACTTGGACGCATTAGATGCGGCCTTACAAAATCTTGTGGAACAAAAAATCTGTAGGAGGCCGTCTAAAACTTGTTAGACAGCCTCGTTTTTTTATTATACGACTTGGTGTTACATCATTTTTCTTGTGAGAAGTTCAACAAACTTGAACTCGCTGAGCATCTGTTTAGCGATGATTCTGATGAGCGTATATGATGGAATGGCTATTATCATTCCAACGACACCTCCTATGTTGCCAGCCATCAGTATCACCAGAAATATCTCTATAGGATGAGCGAAGACACTCTTTGAATAGATTGTCGGCTGGAGTACAAAATTGTCGATGAGGTTGGCAGCAACGAAAACCCCTATTATCTCTAGTGTGTTTGGCAGTATCATATCGTATGATCCGATGCCGAGGTTGGAGATGATGCCGATGATGACTCCTATAGTGCATCCCATCAGTGGACCGAGATAAGGGATGATATTCATGAGACCGCCGATGACTGCTATTATCAGGGCGTTCTTTATGCCGAAAATAGCAAGTCCTATAAAGATCAGTATCATCATGCATAGCACTTCTGATATCAGGCCGAAGATATATCTTGTCAGCATGATTCTGGAGTCGTGCAGTATCTTCTTCATGCGTATGGTCTGGCTGTCGGGAGTGATGGCCATGAAGATGTTGTGTACTATGTTAGGGTCGCGCAAAAGGAAGAACGTTAGGAATATTGTAGAGAAAGTGCCTACAACTAAAGAGCTGGTCTTTGAAACAAAGCTTCCCAATATGCTGCTGAAGTTGTCCCAACTGACGATAGAGTAGAGCTTGTCTTCTATGATTTTTAGTATGTCTTCTTCCGGACGGATTATGTTATATTGAATGAGGAAATTGTAGACGTCCTCCAGAGGCTTCTCGAAATATTCGACAATGGCTTTGGTGTCAATCTTGGATAATATCATGATTTCCCTATTGACCAATGGTATTATTATCAAGAATATAAGAGAAAATATCAAGAACATCGACAGCATTGTCAATACTGATGACACTGCATCGCCTAGATAGAATTTCTTGATGTGAATCTTCTTTATAAGCTCACACAAAGGTCTGCCTAACATAGATAAAATCACTGCAATGGCGAAATACAGAAATATGTCGGGAAAGAAATAAATCAATATCCCGACAGCTAATATGCCCGCAATGGGTTTTATGAATGCCTTTATCTTATTCATGGTAATGGAGTGATGAAGTGATGGAGTGATGTGCTTCGACAAGTTCAGTGACCTCAACCCTTTAATTCCTAATTACAAAATGTTTTCTAATGTCATGCCGAAGAGTCTTCCTAATGGGATTCCCATTTCGGCAGCTTGTTTAGGCATGATGCTGGCTTCTGACATTCCCGGGACTATATTGACTTCGATGAAGAACAGGCCTTCTTCGTTGAGGATATAGTCGAAGCGTGCGAATCCTTTGCATCCGAATTTTTCGTAAAGCATTGCTGAAGTAGCCTTTACTTCTATCTCTTCAAGTTCATCCAGGTCGGCAGGTGTTATCTCGTCTGATTTGCCCGCTGTATATTTTGCTTCATAGTCGAAGAATTCGTTTTTGCTGACTATTTCAGTAAGAGGAAGAACCATCATCTTGCCTTTATATTCTATCACGCTGCAAGCGAGTTCACGGCCTTTCACGAATTTCTCGAACATGATCTGCTTGCCTGCATTGAAAGCGGTTTCCACAGCCTTGTCGAAATCTTCTTCAGTGTTGACCTTACTTACGCCCACGCTGGAGCCGTTGCATGTTGGCTTAACAAACAAAGGAAGACCAAGTTCACTGATGATTTCTTCTTTTTCAATTATTTCACCTTTGTTGATTGTGATAGAAGGTGATACGGTGGCGCCATGAGCTGATGCAACTACCTTTGTCAGGTCTTTGTTGAATGTCAATGCACAGGTGGTGAAATCGGATGAGGTGTATGGGATATTTAACATTTCGAAATAACCTAATATCTCGCCATTCTCGCCTGGTATTCCGTGTACGGCATTGAAAACAGCATCGAATGTGATTTTTTTGCCGTCAATATTTACTGAAAAATCATTCTTGTCGACAGGGATACGGTTGTCGTCGTCTGTTAGACAATACCATTCATCTTCTTTAATAACGATAAGATATGAATCGTATATATTTGAATCTAAGTGACTTTTAACCACTTTAGCACTCTTTATTGATATTTCATACTCGCCTGAGTAACCTCCACAAATAATTGCAATCTTTCTCATAATAATACTTCGATAAAAAAATTAAAATAGTTATCTTTGTGGCACCAAAAGTAATAAAAACGTCGTTATTGTTGTACATTAAAATTAAAAATAAATGAAGGCCTTCAACTTTTTAACTAAAAGGGCATTTTATATAAATCTGTTCATAATAATTGCATTGGTAATCATAATAATTGAAGCAGCGTTCTTCTCTCTTAACAGCTACACACGTCATGGTGAAGAAATAGTGGTGCCAGATTTCGTGGGAAAAAACTGTGACTCTGTCTTGCAGCAATATGCAGATGTTTTTCATTTTGTGATGTTGGATAGTATCTATGCCAAAAATCTTCCTGAAGGCTCTTTCTTTCAACAGGATCCATTGCCAAATTCCAAAGTTAAAAAAGGACGTAACTTATACTATGTCAAAGTGTCTGAAGCTCCAGAAAGAGTGGTGATGCCTAACTTAAGAAACCTTTCCTTACGTCAGGCTATGGTTCTCTTGAAATCTAATGGCTTGAAAGTTAGCGAACTTGAATTCGTTGAGCATTTCGCTAAGAATGCTGTTGTGGAACAGCTGTTCAATGGAGATACCATAGAGCCAGGTTCTGAAATCATCAAGGGAAGCGCTGTAAAGCTCCTCGTGGGTTACGGCAGAGACGATAAAAAGACACACCTCCCTAATCTGTTGACAGTCAAGAAGGCTAATGTGAAAAACCTTTTGCATGAAGCCTCTCTCAATATCGGTGAAGAGTTTTTCATGGAATATGACGCCAATGAGAAATACAGAGTATATAAAATGGAGCCAGCTTACGATATACAGACTCTCGTGACATTGGGCTCTGCCGTTAATGTATGGTATCGTTCTGAAAACCAGTTTGATTTCGATTCATACGGAAGAGAATTGTTTAAAAAAGATTCTGTGCTTTCTGTCATGAAGAAGAAAAAACTTTCAGACGACACAATTAAATATGTCACAGATAGTTTTGATTATATATTGACACATCGTCTGTTTAAATTTGACTCGATAAGCAAGGAATATGACAAGAACTTGATTCTAGAAAAAGACTTCTTCGAATATATCTATCGCGACGAGAACTTGGACATCGATTCGTTGTATTTTGAAATATATGAAAGTAGAATAGATACAAATTATTATTACTATGAAGATTAAAATATTGGCTTTTATAGTCTTAGCATTTATATTGGGATATAACTCCTACTCACAGGAATATCTCAGCGGTTTTTCCTATACTGTAAAGTCTAAGGGAAATGCTGAGAAGAGAATGTCGGCAAACGAACTGACACTGCCTTTCTTCGATGACTTCACGGAAAACAATACATATCCTGATGCATCAAGATGGCAAAACAGAAGTGTCTTGGTCAATTCAGGCTTCCCTTTGTTTCCTACAAATTTCAACGCTGCTACATTAGACGCTCTCGATGAGACTGGCAAGGTTTATTCACATGCGAGCAGCTCTCCTTTCGTGGCGGATTCGTTGATGTCTAGACCTATAAGCCTCGTCGATGAAGAAGGCAAGAAACTAAGTCCTGCCGATTCTCTTTATTTCAGCTTCTATTACCAGCCTCAAGGTAATGCCGACGCTCCTGAAAGCACCGACTCTCTCGTGCTTATGTTCGGTTATGTGATAGACACTTTCAGAATAGAATATGATTCAATCATGATTGGCGATATGCTTAAATATATGCAAGTCGATACAATCAATATAGGCGATATCTTGTATCATGATATGTATTCTTCATGTAATTTGGATATGTATGCCGTTTCTAATGCTCAATATACAATTGAAGACTCTCTCAAGAAAGTTGCTGTTCCTTGCGACACCGTATTCTATTCAGAGATGGTATGGAACCATATATGGAGCACAGAAGGAATGACTTTGGATTCTTTCCTCGTAGATAATGATGATAAGTATTTTAAACAAGTCATGATACCTGTCGTAGATGAGAAGTATTTCAAGAATGACTTGGTCGTTCTTTTCTATAACTACGCAACTTTGCCTTCTTCAATGTATCCTAACGACAGAAGCAATGTCGACTGCTGGAACATCGACTTCATTTATTTTGACAAAAACCGTTCTTATGATGATACTGCATATCCTTTGGTTACATTCTCAGAGAAGTCTCCTTCTTTGCTGAAACGTTATCACTCTATGCCTTATCGTCAATATATGAGCAATCCTACAGTGGCTATGGCGGCAGATTATCAGATGTATATCGCCAACTTAGACACTGCGGCTTATAGAACAAAGTATTCATGCCATATTGAAAACCTTTCCAACAACTGGACTTTCGACTATTCAAGCAAATTGTGTAACCTTCTGCCATTCGCTGATTATGGATTCCAGAACTGTAATGGTGACAACGCATCACAGGCTTGTCCTCATTTCAATAACTTCCTTTTCGATATGGATAGCTCTCTCGACACAGCATCTTATCTTATCACCCATATAATCAGTGTGGATGCTGAAGACTCTGCTGTCAGAGGAGATACATTGTATGGAATACAACGCTTCTCTAATTATTTCGCCTATGATGATGGCACACCGGAAAGAGGCTATGGCGTAGTGCCAGATGAATCTTATTTCGCTACACAATTTACTATCTCAACACCAGATACTTTGTGCGGAGTCAACCTACTTTTCAACAGAACTCATAACGATGCCAACTACGATTTCTTCGATATAGTTGTTTGGAATGACAATAACGGCAGACCTGGTAATGAGGTCTATCGTCTTAAGAATCAGAGACCGGTATGGGATGATGAAGTGATTTACAAATTCGCTTATTATCCATTCGATAAGGTTATGAAAGTTAACGGAACTATATATGTCGGAATCATGCAGCATGCAAGAGAAAGCATCAATATAGGTTTCGATACATCAAATGACAATCATCAGTATAACTTCTTCGAGACAGGCAACGGATGGGAAAACAGCAGCATGAGAGGTTCTCTGATGATTCGTCCTGTTCTTGGCAACGATTATGTAGTAGAACAGACTGCTAACACAGCAAGAAGCTTAGGTCTTTATCCTGTTCCTTCTAAAGATGTGATAAATATTGCTGAAATCCCTGCCCAGTCATGTGAACAGATTATCATCTTTGATATGACAGGTCGTATGATGAAACATTTCGAGAATGATGTCAATCTTGATGTTAGCGATTTGTCTAACGGACTTTATATGATCAGAGTCATTACCGACGAAGGTAAGTCGTATACAGAAAAATTTGTTATATCTAGATGATTATGGCAGAGAAGAGATTTGAAGATATAGAAGAAAGCGCAAAGAAACAAGATTTCGTTGGGCAGTATCAAGACGATGCTGAAGAGGGTACAGAGCTATACGAACATTTTCGCATAGTGGCAGACCCTGGACAGTCGTTGGTGCGAATTGACAAGTTCCTGCAGAACCGCATGGAGAACGTGTCGCGCAACAGAATCCAGAACGCTGCTAAGGCGGGCAGCATACTCGTGAATGGAGTCTCTGTGAAGCAGAACTACAAGATAAAGCCTAATGATGTAGTAACCATAGTACTTTCATTTCCACCTCGCGAAGTCGTCATCACTCCAGAAAACATTCCTTTGGATATAGTATATGAAGATGATGATGTTATCGTTGTCAACAAACAAGCTGGTCTTGTCGTACACCCGGGTCACGGCAATTTTGACGGTACCTTGCTGAATGCTCTCGCTTATCATTTCAAGAATACAAATCAAAAGGTTGAAAACGGCTTCGGATATCTTGTGCATCGTATCGACAAAGACACCACAGGTCTTATGATCGTCGCGAAGAACGAGACAGCACAGACTGTTCTCGCAAAGCAATTCTTTGAACACAGCATAACACGTCGTTATCAGGCACTCGTATGGGGCGATTTCGCTGAAGACGAAGGAACCATAGAAGGTCATATCGGTCGCAGCACCAAAGACAGAGTGGCGATGGCAGTATATCCTGACGGCTCACAAGGCAAGTCGGCAGTGACTCATTATAAGATTCTGGAACATTTCAATTATGTGACATTGGCAGAATGTCGCCTCGAGACAGGCAGGACACACCAGATACGCGTGCATTTCCAGCATATTGGACATCCGCTTTTCAACGATTATCTCTACGGTGGCGACACTATTATTAAAGGTACTACATTCTCAAAATATCGTCAGTTCATCGAAAACTGTTTCAGAGAGATACCACGTCATTGTCTGCACGCCAAGATCTTAGGCTTCGTCCATCCTACAACAGGCAAGGAGATGTATTTCGACTCCGAACTTCCAAGCGATATGGTAGCTGTTTTGGACAAATGGCGCAATTATATAAAAACTCGTAATGAATAATATGGTAAAGCGTCAACAACACTATAAAATATAGAAGATGGGTTGTTGACACGTCTCTACAATTTAAATTTATAATATGATAGTCGTAACAGGAGCAGCAGGTTTCATCGGCAGTGTTGTCGCTGGTGAACTTAACAATAAAGGATATAATGATTTGATTCTCGTTGATGATTTTTCTAAGAAGGAAAAGGAGAGAAACTATATCGATTTAAAACATAAGGCTTTGATAGATAGAAATGTCTTCTTCGATTGGTTTAAGGAAAATCATGAAGATGTGGATTTCGTTGTTCATCTCGGAGCTCGTACCGACACCACTGAATTCGACTGGAATGTGTTTCAGAAGTTGAATGTCGATTATACCGAGACGATGTTTTCTTTATGCGCAGAATATCAGATTCCTCTCGTTTATGCTTCTTCTGCAGCAACTTATGGAAACGGAGAATTAGGATATGACGACAGTCATGATGTTGTGGAAAAATTACAGCCACTCAATCCATACGGACGTTCCAAGAATGAAGTAGATAAATGGATTTTGAAACAAGAAAAACAACCTCCATTCTGGGCAGGATTGAAGTTCTTCAACGTATATGGTCCTAATGAATATCATAAAGGAAGAATGGCGTCGGTCATCTTCCATTCTTTCAATCAAATCAATGCGACAGGAAAGGTGAAACTCTTCCGTTCACATCGCCCTGACTTCGCCGACGGACAGCAGTTGCGCGATTTTATTTATGTGAAAGATATTGCGAGTGTTATCGGTTTTATGATAGACAACAAGACAATTTTCAATTCTCAGCTTTCAACTTTCAATTCGTTAAAAAGCGGATTGTACAATCTCGGCACTGGCAAGGCTCGTAGTTTCTATGACTTGGCTGCTAACACTTTCAAGGCGATGGGAAAGGACGTCAATATTGAGTTTGTCGACATTCCTGAAGACATCAGAGACAAATACCAATACTTCACAGAAGCCAATATGACAAAGCTTAGAGAAGCAGGTTACGACAAAGAATTCACATCTTTGGAAGATGGAGTAGAGGATTATGTGAAGAATTATTTAAACTAAAAAATCTTTTGCTTGTATTGCTTTTATACCATCATCATTAATCATTGATGATAGCGGGTCCATAGTTATTACATATTTAGGATAGTTGTCCTTGATTAATTTTAAGTTGCCAAACTCTCTTTCGTATGTCTCTTCGTTTGAGATGCGTAATGCAACTTGATAATATATTGTCTCATCTCCTCGGCGTGCAACAAAATCAATCTCTTTTCCGTCTAATTGTCCGATATAGACTTCATATCCTTCTTGTTTTAATTTAAGATACACGGCGTTTTCCAAAACTTTTTCAATGTCAACAAGACGTTTGTCTCTACATAGATAATTTCTCAAACCAAGGTCTTCAAAATAAAATTTGTCTTGTTGTTCAAATAGTTTCTTGCCTTTAATGTCGTAACGTTTTACTTTGTCAATCATATACGTAGCACAAAGTATGTCCATATATTCGGCAATGGTATTAGATGACACAGCATTATCTTTACCTTTTAAATATTTTGCGATGCTATTGGCAGAGAATATTTTTCCATTGTTATCAGCGATAAAATGAGCCAGATTGTCAACTAAATTAACATTTCGAATCTGTTTCCTTGTTACTATATCTTTTACGAAAATGGTATCGTAAATACTGCCTAAATAATCGGTTTTGCTACGGATGTCATCGGATGATATATTGCTTAAAAATGGCAGTCCTCCCCAATATAAATATGATAATAAAGAATCATCGGATGATTGTAACGAATTGAATTGTAAGTATTCTGAATAACTTAAACTATGGATATGAACTCTAATATATCGTCCAGCAAAAACAGAAGCAATATCACTTGAAAGCATCATGGCATTTGAACCAGTCACGATAATATCAACACCATCTTGCTTTATCCAATACCTTAATGTCTTTTCAAATTCCTTGATTTCCTGAATTTCGTCAATTAATATGTAATTGCGTTTGTCGTAAGAAATATGTTCTTTAATCCATGTGTTTAAATGTTCGAAAGTAGTAATTGATGCGTTATCAGGATCTTCCATGTCAAGATACATCATATTTCCGCTATCAAAAAGCAAATCTTTAAGACATTCTAAAATACAACTTTTGCCAGCTCTCCTGTGACCAGTAAGAACAATGACCTCATTTTTACCTAATAAATCTAAAATTCTTTTGGTATAAGATTCTCTATTGATTCTTTTCATATTTAAAACTTTCTGCAAAGATAAAAAAAGTTTTAGATATAAAGAGAACTTTTGGTAATAAAGAATTATTTGATGAAGGGTTAAGAATTTTCTCTCGCAGAGACGCAAAGGACGCAGAGTATAGAATCTGATTGCCTCTCTTTTTTAGACGCCACAGGGGTGACGTCTCTACGGGAAACCGCATACCCAAAGTTTGTTGACCTAAAAAAGTTCAAAGTTTTTTGAATTTTTTGAGATTCTGAATTTAAATAAAATGTTATATTCGCAGTCTCAAACGAAATGTAATGTCAAGCGTAATTTTAAATATAAAAGAAGAGTGTACGAGTAAATGTTGCTTGTGTAACGCATTGACATACAATATAATTACCCCCCCATTGGTTAGAACCTGCGGTTGACAACAGACAACGGACAACAGACAACAGTCTTCGTGTTTGGGGATTGTTGTTGAAAAAATGTAATTCTGAATATAATTTCAATGAATCTTATTTAACAAAATTTCACAAGGTGTGCTCTCATGCCTTGAGATGGTGTATTGTGTAATTAGCAAAAATTGAAAATTCTATTTAATAATAAATCAATACAATATATTATGAATAAAAATCAATTGACTACAGCCGTTAACAATTTGGTTAAAAAAAGACCAGCATTTTATTCTGAAGCTGACTTTCAATTTTCATTAGCATGGGAATTAAAAACATTATTACCCAGTGCTAATATCTACTTAGAAAGATATGAACCGACATTTAATTATCATGTTGATATCTGGATTGAAGAAAACGGTGGATTTTTCCCTATAGAATTGAAATACAAAACAAAAAAGGATGATGTGCTTATCAATGGACAGAAAATTACATTGAAAAAACATGGTGCAGTTAATTTAGGAAGCTATGATTACTTGAAAGATATACGCCGCATTGAAGATTTGTCTCAACTTTCTGGTTTTAAAAAAGGATTTGCAGTAATGCTTACTAATGAACCGATATATTATACACAAAGTAAAACCTCTTCTTCGTACGATATGTTCAAAATTTACGATGGTTTGATAAAACATAAAAATGTAATCATGGATTGGGGATTGACTAAAAAACAGACTCCATTTCAAGCTACAGAAGGCAGAGATCCATTTGCATTAAAGAATACATATCAAATGCAATGGAACAGGTATAACAATATTTATCAATATGAATTCAAATATATAATTAATGAGATATAAAAAAATAATCGTTTAAAATTAAATACATTATGAAAAAACTTTTACTTTTTATTGCATTGCTGATCTCTGGGATGGGATTAAATGCGCAGACTAAATATTATGTTGATGGTTATGGAAATTTTACTATTACATCTGTGAATCCTCCAGAATGTAGATTGGAACAATCAACACTAACAAGTGATAATTCAACGTACACAATTCCTGAAGCTGTTGTGATAAATTCTACAGTTTATTTTGTGACTTCTATTGGAGAAGAAGTGTTTTATGGAAATTGGAACATACAGGGTATAGTGATACCCAAAGGTATAAAAACAATTGGAAATAAAGCATTTCAGTCATGTAGAAAACTGCGGAGTGTAACATTTGAGGAGAATTCACAACTTGTAACGATTGATGAAGGAGCGTTTAGTGGTTCAGCATTGAAGAATATTATCATTCCTAAAAGTGTAACAAATATTGAAAAAGAAGCGTTCTATCGTTGTTTAAGGGGTACAATTGGATATTCTGCGGAGGAATCGTTAGAATCTGTAACTTTTGAAGAAAATTCGCAATTAACTTATATTGGCGAGGAAGCTTTTGCGGAAAACCCTAATTTGCAAACAGTGAATTTCGAAGCGACAACTCAGCTTGTTACAATTGATAAGAATGCTTTTTATGGATGTTCCAGTTTGCAGAATGTAGTTTTTAGTGATTATTCTCAACTTGCAACTATAGGGTCATCAGCTTTTTATGGATGTTCTAGTTTGTTAAGTGTAAATTTTGGTAATAATTCTCAACTTACAACTATAGGATCATCAGCTTTTTATACCTCATTTAATGATTCAAGCATATTAAGTTTGGATTTTGGTAATAATTCAAAATTATCATCTATAGGTAATAATGCGTTTGAAAATATGGCTGTAAATAGTTTGAAAATACCTAATAGTGTAATTAGTATTGGGGAAGCGGCATTTAGAAGTTGTAAAAATTTGACAAGTTTGGAAATGTCAAATAATATAACCAAAATTTCTAAATATGCTTTTTCTAATTGTATAAGTTTAACAAGTTTAGAAATACCATCTAGTGTTACTAGTATTGGTGAGGACGCTTTTTATGGTTGTTCAAATTTAAAAGCTTTAAATTTTGAAGAAAAATCCAACCTTACTACAATTTCTAAAAATGCTTTTTACAATTGTACAAGTTTGACAAGTTTAGAAATACCATCTAGTGTTACAACTATTGGTGAGAAAGCTTTTTATGATTGTTCAAATTTAAAAGTTTTAAATTTTGAAGAAAAATCCAACCTTACTACAATTTCTGGAAGTGCTTTTTCTGGTTGTACAAGTTTGACAAGTTTAGAAATACCATCTAGTGTTGTTAGTATTGGTTCGTATGCTTTTCATAATTGTACAAGTTTAATAAGTTTAGATTTTGGTAATGATTCACAACTCACCGGTTGTGCTGGTTTTTATTATTGTTCAAATTTAATAAATTTAGAAATTCCAGATAAAGTAACTTATATTGATGGATTTTGGTATTCAAATAAATTAGAGAAAATAAAATGTTATGCAAAGGAGGTTCCACAAGTAGGTAATCAGTTTTTAATGGGAGTAGATAAGTCTCTTGTGAAATTATTGGTACCTAAAGATTTGTATTATTTATATAAATATAGCTCTCCATGGAATGAATTTGATATTTGTACAGGCTTGGATTACGATATTATCGTACATTCGTGTAATGAAGAATATGGTTCAGTTGTCGGTGGTGGAAATTTTATGGAAGATGAGAGCGTTACTATTAAGGCTACAGCAAATACAAATTATAAGTTTGTTAGTTGGACAGAAAATGGTGTAGTCGTTTCAACAAATCCAGAATATTCTTTTGTTGCTTCTGCTAATATGAATTTAGTGGCAAATTTTGAATTGGAAACTTATAATGTTACAGTGCAAGTCGTTTCTGGTAATATGGGTACTATCGAAGGTGCAGGTATTTATTCTCATGGAAGTGAAGTAACACTGACAGCTACTGCAAAAGATGGTTACGCATTCGTTTGTTATATGGAAAATGAAGAAGTGGTTTCAAATAACGAAACATATACTTTTATTGTAAATTCTAATAGAAACTTAGTGGTTAAATTTGCAGAGGTTCTAGTACCGACAAATCTTGTGGCGGTAGCAGAAAGTACTTCAACGATTAAACTTACATGGGATGAGATGTATGGCGCTAAGAGTTATGAAATTTATTGGTCAAATGGTAAACCAGCAATTGCAACAGTAACAGAAAATACATATTTGGTTCAAGATCTTGAACCGTATGGTTATTATGGTTTTAAAGTGGCTGCTGTTTATAATAAAAAAACATCTGATAAATCAGATTATGTATATATTCATACTTTAGATTTACCAGTTGTAACTCCAACGAATGTTATTGCGGAAGCAACAAGTACAACCTCTATTTTATTAACATGGGATGCGGTAGAAAATGCTTTGAGTTATAATATTTACAAAGGTGCGACTAAAGTTAAAAATGTTACGGATAATAACTGTGTTATTGATTATTTAAATAGCTATACTGATTACTGTTACACAGTCACAGCAGTCCGTAATAAAACAGAAACGTCCAAGTCTGAGTCAGCATGTGCAAAGACATTTGATCTGCCAATAGAAACTCCAGAAAATGTTATAGCGGAAGCAACAAGTACAACCTCTATTTTATTGACATGGAATGCAGTAGAAAACGCATTAAGTTATAATGTCTATAATGGTGAAAACTTGGTTGCCAATGTTACAGGCACTTCATATGTTGTTAATAATCTGGATTATTATACAGATTATTGTTATACAGTTACAGCAGTCCGCAACGAAACAGAAACGTCCAAGTC
>JAFZDU010000077.1 GCA_017561025.1 Bacteroidales bacterium
CTGTTCTGTTTCTGTATTCGTCATAATAAAAATGTCTTTTTCCTACGTCAAAGAAACGATAAGTACGCAAGTTATATGGTTGATGTACTTGGAAATAAAAACAAATCGACTTACTCATAATATATATATTTTAGTTTTTTTTACTTATTGAATTATAGTCTAACGTGTTATTCCTATAGCTTTTTCATAAACCTCTTTAATCTTCTTCGAAGCGAATTCCCATTTGAGGTTATCCACTTCTTCTTTACCAGATTTCTTGAAGTGATTACTCAAGACAGGATAATGACACAAGCCGTAGATGGCGTCAGCCAAACCGTTTATATCCCAGAAGTCAACTTTCAGTACATTCTGAAGCACTTCTGAAACACCTGACTGCTTTGAAATAACACAAGGCACATCTAGGCGCATAGCTTCAAGAGGCACTATGCCGAAAGGCTCTGAAATTGATGGCATGACGAAAACGTCTGACATAGCGAACATCTGGTCAACGTCGTTGCCTTTAAGAAATCCTGTGAAATGGAAGTTGGCGCCCATCTTAAGCTGAGCAACACGGCGTATCATCTTAGGAAGGAGATCGCCGGTACCAGCCATCACGAAGTGTATTGTAGGGTCGTACTGCAGTATCTTATGTGCAGCCTCTACGAAATACTCAGGACCTTTTTGATATGTGATACGTCCGAGGAAAGTGACGACTTTATTCTTCAGGCCGCAGGTTTCATATTCTGACCGTTTTTTGTCGTTAGGTTCCACTGCATTATGAACAGTGATGACCTTATCAGGATTGATACCGTATTTCTCAACGACGATTTTTCTTGTCAAGTCACTTACGGTTATGACGATATCTGCAGCCTCCATGCCTCGACGCTCTATCGAATAGACGAGAGTGTTGATATTCTCGCCAGAGCGGTCAAATTCGGTGGCATGCATGTGAACCACGAGAGGTTTTCCCGTTGTTTCCTTAGCAGCGATACCGGCGGAATATGTAAGCCAGTCGTGGGCATGAATCACATCGAATTCATCTTTATGTTCTAGAGCGAGAGAAGAACCGATGAGAGCATAGCGAGACACCTCTTCCATGAGGTTGGCACCGTATTTTCCAGAGAACTCATAGCGAGGCATGAACACCGGACTTTGGAAATGACTTGTAGCGCGCTGCTCTTCGACAAGCCGCTCAAAACGTTCTGGACCCACATAAGGTATGATATTAGAACCGATCTCCATATATTGAACTCTGTCCCAATAAGATCTATCTTTTTCATTATCAATATTGACAGTCACGTCGCTTGCATTGAGAAGACGTACATTGGTCTCATCTTCATCGCCATGAGCCTTAGGCACCACGAATAGCACATCGACTCCATTCTTGGCGAGACCTTTTGTCATTCCGAAACAAGCAGTGCCGAGACCTCCAGTGATATGAGGAGGAAATTCCCAGCCAAACATCAACACTTTCATAACATTATTTTTTCAATCCGTCAATAACATATTTCAAATACAACAATGCCGCTACGCTTGTAGACTGCGAGATACAGCCGCGTGACTCGTGAGGAGGATTGCCGTCATAAATCTCTGATATAGTACCGATTCCATTCTTAGCTATAACTTCTTCAAAGGAGTTGTACAAATCTTCAAGATAAGGCAATGATGTCTTTCCATAGAGCGACACTGCAGCGTCTGCGTAAGGCATTATCAACCATGGGAATACTGTTCCATTATGATATGCCGTCTCTCTTTCTCTGTGATTACCGATGGTAACTTCCCTATAATATTCAGAGCGAGGCGACAAAGAACGTAATCCTCTGTTAGTCAACAACTCGGAACGAGTGATATCAAATATCTTCTTTTTCAAGTCGTCGTTGAGCGGACAATAAGTCAAGGATATAGCAATAAGCATATTTGGACGTACCATATCATTTTTCTCATTGTCGTTTATATAATCATAGAAAACATCGTTTTGTTCATCATAGAAGCAATTTGTGTAAGAAGCAGCTACCTTGTCGGCTATGACAGTCCATTTTTCCAGGTCAGCGTTTTTCTTGTCTGCTTCTTTCAAAACATCTACAGCATAACGCAATGCGTTATACCACAATGCATTTATTTCAATATCAAGACCGGTTCTTGGTGTATAAGGCTTACCGTCGCAGAACACATTCATCCATGTTAGAGCGAGGTCTTCATTTCCTGCGTATAGAAGTCCGTTTTCCAATGTCTTAACATTAAAGTCACATCCTTCTATAAAACTGTTGAGAATTCTGCTCATCACGTCACCATATTCCTTCCAAATGGTCTTTTTGGAAGCGCCAAGCATCTGTTCGTACTTCTGAAGTATGAGGAAAAACCATAGCGGAGAATCCACTGCTGTGTAATAGAGCGACTTCTGGTAATATCTGTTAGAGAAGAACGGACCTTTCATTGTATCGATGAGATACTTGAGCAGTTCTTTGAATGTCTTCTTATCTCCCGACGCCATGATAAGTCCAGGCAACGACAGCATGGTATCACGGCTGCAGCTGCCGAACCAAGGAAATCCCGCGAACATACGAGTGCCGTCCTTTTCTCTGATGATAAACTGCTGTGCAGAGTTCTGCAGGCAATGTTCGAAGCTGTCGCGAGGTATCCTCGACTCCAACTGAGCCTCGAACTGACGTTTGAACGTAGCTGGATTCTTCTCTTCCAGACCCGCTGACACTATTACAGATTCGCCTTGTTTCAAATCGAGTTCGAAGAATCCCGGTACATACAAGTCTTCTACTGCAGCATAGCCGCGTTCAAACTCTCTGATATAGAAATTCTTGTAATACCATATAGGTGCGTGAGTATATTCCACGTTCTTGGAGAACTGCAGACACAAAGAGTCGTAGTTGTCATACATCTTCCAAGCAGCTCCATTTTTCAAAGGAGTATATTTACGGTTGGCGTCATGGTTTTCGAATGTAAGACTATGCACATTGCGGAACGCCAGGAACGGATCGAAACGAAGCACTATTGGCTGAGCTGCCTCTATAACATTATAACGTATATAAATTCTGCTGTCGTTTTCAGCGAAGATATATTCCTTAGTGATACGAGCGCCGCCGACACGATATGTCAATGTTGGAATAGGCTCGGCGGAAAACTCTCTTAGATACTTATGTCCTGATGGCATGATGGTGCCGTCTTCATACTGATGGACTCCGAAATGGAACTCTTCTTTGTTCACTATCACGGTCTCATCGATTGAGGAAAGCAAGACATGATTGTAGTTATCGAGCTGCGGCTGTGGTACAACCAGCAGACCATGATACTTTCTGGTATTACAACCTATGATTGTAGTATTGCAAAAAGCCCCCGATCTGTTAGAACGAAGAATCTCCTTGTTCATAGTAAATTCAAGGTTTACCAAATGTTGCTTATCAAAAGAAATATATGCCATTTTAATATGAATTTCACGAATTTAACAATTTCGCAAAGTTAAAATATTTATATAAAAAATCCAATATATTTATTGTTATTTTTTTTATTATTTTTGACACAAAGTATCAGAGACAGAAAGACGCCATACTTAATCAAATATACTAATATGACAACAAACAAAAACCTTGAAAAAGCAGCTATTAAAAATATATTGAGCGTTTCTTTTAAGAGTGCATTGGCTCTGCCTTTCATCGCATCATGCGTCAACAAAGAAAAGCCGATGAACATATTATTCATCATGTCTGACGACCACTCATACCAGACTATCAGCGCCTACGACACTTCTTTTATACACACTCCTAATCTGGACCGCATCGCCAATGAAGGCGTGCGTTTCAACAATAGTTTTGTCGCCAACTCCATCAGCGCTCCCTCCCGAGCATGTCTGCTCACCGGGAAACATAGTCACGCCAACGGATTCACCGACAACAGCTGCACTTTCGATGGAAGTCAGCAGACTTTCCCGAAACTTATTCAAGACAAATACGAGACTGCAATCATTGGCAAATGGCATCTCAACTCAGACCCTACAGGCTTCGACCATTGGGATATATTAATAGGTCAAGGCGACTATTACAACCCTACCTTCATCCGTAACGGAGAGAAGATACAACGTGAAGGTTACGCCACCAACATAACCACCGACATCGCTTTGGAATGGCTGGAAAACGAACGTGACACAGAAAAACCATTCTGCCTTTTGTTACATCACAAAGCGCCTCATCGTACATGGATGCCCGACACATGCGACTTCAATTTATTTAAAGACAGTGACTTCCCTCTTCCTGAGACTTTCTACGACAATTATGAAGGACGCCTCGCCGCTCAAGAAAACAAGATGTCGATAAGCAAGGACATGGACCTGGTCTATGACCTGAAACTTGCCGACAAAGACAGTCTGATTCACAGCAATCCTAACCTTGAATATTGGGGACGCCTGATGTACAACAACATGAATCCAGAACAGAAGAAAGCATGGGACGCACATTATGATGTTGTCATCGAGAAATTCAAAGAGTTGAATCCAACAGGAGAAGATCTCGACAGATGGAAATATCAGCAATATATGCGCGACTATCTTCGCGTGATAACTTCCATCGACCGTAACGTCGGACGCGTCTTGGATTATCTTGAAGAAGAAGGACTTCTAGACAACACCCTCGTCGTCTACACCTCCGACCAAGGATTCTACATGGGCGAACACGGATGGTTCGACAAACGCTGGATGTACGAAGAATCGTTCAGGACACCGTTACTTGTACGCTACCCTGGCGGAGTGAAAGGCGAGATCAACGCGATGGTACAAAACATCGACTACGCCCCTACTTTCCTGGAACTGGCAGGCGTGGAAATCCCTGACGACATCCACGGATGTTCGTTCCTGCCTTTGTTGAAAGGTGAAGATTACGAACCTAACCGTGACGGAATATATTATCATTACTACGAATTCCCTGACGAGCATCACGTAAAACCACATCTAGGAGTACGCACTGAGACACACAAACTCATTCATTTCCATGAAGATGACGTATGGGAACTCTACGACCTTCGCCACGACCAAAAAGAAATTAACAATATCTACGGACAAGAAGGAACAGAAGAAATAACATCAGAGTTGAAAGATAAATTAGAGAGACTGAAGAGACAATACGGGGAATAAAGTCCTTTTTACAAAACCTTTCTTTCATTTTTTTGTTTGAGGTAGAAAAACAAAATTATGAAAGAACTTCAACATTACATTCCTTTTGACTTTAGACTTTTGCCTTTAGTCTTATTATTTCTATCACCATTCCATAGTCACGCTCAAAAAGAAATAGAACTGGAAGTCGTTGTTCCGGAAAAATGGCAGATCGACTCTATCTTTCTGAACAACAACGTCACTTACAACGAATGGTGGAAGAAATTCAACGATCCTCTACTCGATTCTCTGATAACTGTGGCTCTTAACAACAACCACAACATCCATTCTATCGAAGCGACGCTCGAGAAATCAAGACTTTTATACCAACAATCAAAAAGCGCCTTTTATCCTAGTTTAAGTCTTGACGCTCAATACGATTTAAGCAAAAGCAGTTTGAATTATTACGAAGAGACAAGCAGCGACCAATATCGTACCAACGGGTATCTGAATGCCGGCATCAACGCTAGCTGGGAGATTGACGTCTTCGGCAAGAACAGAGACAACGTTCGCGCCAACAGAAATTCATATTACGCAAATGAGGCGTCATATCAGAATGCTGTCATGAATCTTTGCGCTCAAGTGGCGACAGTTTACTTCAATCTCCGCGCTTATCAGCAGCAACTCATTGTAGCCAAACAGAATATCACCTCAGAGAAAAACATCCTCGACATCACTATCGCTCGTTATGAAGCAGGACTAGGAACACAACTCGATGTGTCGCAAGCAAAATCGGTATACTACAACACATCTGCAAGCATTCCGAGATTAGACGCATATATCACACAATGTGTCAATCAGTTAGCAATTTTATTAGGAACATATCCGTCTTCTTTAAGCAATACCTTTATCAACACAAACGACTTGCCTAGCATACGACATATCGTCAGCACAGGAATTCCCGCCGATGTGATAAGACGTCGCCCCGACATTAGACAAGCGGAATTACTGATAGAAGCTCAAGCAGCCAGCATCGGCGCGGCAAAAGCCGACTTTTATCCTAAGTTTAAAATATCAGGCAGTTTCGGTTATCTCTCTCACGACATAGAAAAATTCTTCAACAACGAGAGTCAGATGTTTCAACTAAGTCCTTCCATATCATGGAATATATTCTCAGGCATGGAAGTCAGAAAATCAGTCCAGATGGCAGAAATCGCTCTTGATGAATGCATAGAAAATTACAACAATACAATACTCAATGCTATCCAAGAAGTAGAGACCGAAATGAGCAATTACGCCAACGCATTAAAAACCATAGAGATGGGACAGCAAGTCGTTGAACAAGGCAACAAGACTTTGGAACTTTCCATCGATCTATACAAAAGAGGTCTTGGCACTTTCACCAACGTCCTTGACGCTCAGCGTACCGTCCTCTCCGATCAGAATTACTTGGTAAGCGCATGGAACTCAGCGCTCTTGGCATTAGTAAGATTATACACTGCATTAGGAGGAAGTTGGTGAAATTAAAAATCGAAAGTTTAAGATTAAAATTTAAAATATATGAAAACAAATAAATTTATATTATTGGCAATCATCGTTTTAGCAGCGATGACTATTTTCTTTTCTTGTAAAGGAAAGTCAAACAGAAACACTAATAATCCCATTCCTAAAATAGATGTCGCAAAACCTTGGGTCAAGCCTATTGTCTTGCATAAGGAATATCCCGGTTATTTATTATCCAATAACATCGTTGATGTCGTCGGACGCGTAAGCGGTTATGTCACACTGCAAAACTTCAGTTCTGGACAATACATCAACGAAGGCGACTTGCTTTACATCATCGAACCAACGGTATATGAAAACGACGTCAAGAAAGCGGAGGCGAATTTAAAGTCGGCACAAGCATCTTTAGATTATTACGAAAACAATTACGAGAGAATGCTGGAAGCATCTAAGAGCGACGCTATCAGTCAGATAGACTTGATTCAAGCAGAGACTAATGTTCGCACAGCACAAGCGAATCTTCAAAATGCTGAAGCAGACTTGAACAATGCACAGAACACTTTGGGATATTGTTACGTCAAAGCGCCGATCTCAGGATTTCTTACCACCAGCGGCGCCGGAGAAGGAGAATATGTTGCAGGCAGCGACGGCAACCCATTCAAACTCACCACGATATACAACAACGACCCTATGTATGCTTATTTTAACATAGAAGACAATCAATATCTTATGATAAAGATGAGATCACACGACTGGGAGTCGCATTTGCCTAAGAGAGTTTACGTCACAATGCAGGAAGGACGCTTCCCTCCTATCGAAGCAACACCTAATTATATGTCGCCATTCGTCAACCTCAAAACAGGAACATTGACATTAAGAGCGCTTTTTGAGAACTCGCAATACGACTTGAAAAGCGGCATGTATTGCACCGTCTCACTTCCTTATGGCGAAGACAAAGAAGCAATTCTTATTCCTGACGCATCAACAGGAACCGACCAACTTGGAAGATATGTTTATGTAGTTGACGACAATAACATAGTATCATACAGACACATAGAAGTCGGCGAGATTATCGACGACACTCTTATCCATGTCATTTCAGGATTAGATCCTTATGAACGATTTGTCACCAAAGCATTGTTGAAAGTAAGATCAGGAATGAAAGTCGAACCTATAAATAATTGAAGTCATGATATCTAAATATTTTATTGACAGACCGATTTTCTCATCTGTCATTGCCATCGTCATCGTGATTGCGGGTTTGGTTACCTTAAGAACCTTACCAGTAGCGCAATATCCCGACATCACACCTCCAACCGTCATGGTATCAGCACATTATCCAGGCGCCAGCGCAGAGACAGTCGCCCAAACCGTAGGCGTTCCCATCGAACAACAAGTCAACGGTGTGGAAAATATGATGTATATGAGTTCCAGTTCTTCAAGCGATGGAAATTATTCATTGACAGTAACTTTTGAACTTGGCACCGATATAGACGAAGCAGCGGTCATGGTACAAAACAGAGTCAACCTTGCCGAAGCGAACCTTCCTTCTTCCGTAAAACAACAAGGCATAACTGTGAAGAAAAGAAGTCCTAACCAATTGATGTTCATAGTCCTCGACAGCGAACTCAAAGAATATGACGGATTGTTTCTCGCCAATTATGCCAATATCAATATCGTCAATGAGTTAGCAAGATTAAAAGGCGTCGGCGACGTCCAGGTCTTCGGAGCGGCAGACTATGCCATGCGCGTTTGGCTCGACCCTGAGATAATGAGAATCAGAGACATAACCCCAGACGAAGTCTTGTCGATGATTAAAGCACAGAATATGGAAGTCTCCGCCGGTTCCGTCGGCGCTCCCCCGACTTCTGGCGACATGGCGTTCCAATATAGCATCAGCACCAAAGGTCGACTCGTCGATGTGGAAGAGTTCGGCAATATAATTATAAGAACGTTAGACGGAGGCAAATACCTGAGACTTAAGGACATTGCCAAGATTGAATTAGGTTCACAGTCGTATTCCGTAGTGACGACCATGAAAGGCAAAGAGATCGCCGCCATCGGCATCAACCAAATGCCAGGATCCAACGCTTTGGAAGTCGCCAAGGAAGTCAAGGCTAAAGTCAAGGATTTACAGCAATATCTTCCTGAGGGCGTCACCATGAATATCGTCATGGACAACACCAAATACGTCACCGCCTCCATCGACGAGGTTCTTGTCACGATAGCAGAAACGACATTGCTCGTTATCTTAGTGATGTTCTTATTCTTACAGAACATACGCGCCGTCATCATACCAGCGCTCACCATTCCAATCTCATTATTAGGCACCTTCGCCATAATGAAATTATTGGGATTTTCCATAAACTTATTAACATTATTCGGTCTGGTTTTGGCAATCGCCATCGTCGTGGACGATGCCATCGTTGTGGTGGAGAACTCGTCGCGACTGATTGAGAGCGGCAAATATTCCCGTAAAGATGCCGTGACAAAAGCGATGGAAGAGATACAAGGTCCCGTCATCAGCATCGTCTTGGTATTACTCGCCGTCTTCGTCCCAACAGCATTCATAGGAGGAATAACAGGTGAATTATACAAACAATTTGCTCTTACAATCGCAACAGCGACAGTGCTTTCCGGATTTATATCTTTGATATTCACACCTGCGATGTGCGTTTTGTTCTTAAAACAAGAGAAATGGAGCATCAGATGGTTTAACAGATTATATGACAAGACATTAGGATTATATATCGGAATTGTTAAAACTTTCTTAAGAAAACCAGCAATAGCATTGACAACATTCATCATCGTTTCTGCAATCACCATGTTTGTGTTTTTCAAATTACCAAACGAGTTCTTACCAAATGAAGATTTAGGATATTTCTTGGTAACGGTGCAGCTGCCTAACTCCTCAAGTCTGGAAAGGACACAGAAAGTCACCGCCGATTTATCAAAGAGATTAGACAAATATCCCGAGATAGATACATATTTGGTTATCAACGGATTCTCCGTCGTAAAAGGCGGCAACACATCCAATGAGGCAAGTATTTTCGTTATGTTGAAAGATTGGGACGAACGTAAAGGCAAGAACGAATCCGCTGCAGCAGTGATTGAAAGGATAAACGCAGAATCGTCTGAGATACAAGAGGCTAACATTTTCGCCGTCAATCCTCCTTCCATCCCTGGACTCGGCGCTTCAGGCGGATTGGCATTCGTACTTGAAGATCGTAATAACCTAGGCACCACTGAGTTATCAAACGCCGTCAACACCATAATGGACAATTACCATCAGGAGGCAGCGCTGATGTATCTTCAAAATCAATTTGAAGGCAACAGTCCACAATATTTCCTTAACATCAACCGCGACAAGATCGGCATGATGGGATTAGAGTTGAACCAGGTCTTCGACGCTCTTTCCTCATATATGGGATCCACTTTTGCCAACGATTTCATTAAGTTCAACAATATTTATCAAGTCATAATACAAGCGAATCCAAGCAACAGAAACGTCATCAGCGACATCCTGAAGTTAGGCGTAGAAAACTCTGACGGACAGATGGTTCCATTTTCATCATTCTGTAATATAGAGGAAAAGATGGGACAGACACAGATCAACAGATACAACCTCTATCCTGCCGCCAACATCACCGCTGTCGCTGCCGAAGGTTACAGCAGTTCCGAGGCGATGAACGCACTTGAAAGTCTCTCCGATAAATTATTAGGCAACAATTTCGGATATGAATGGACCTCGGTAGCATATCAAGAGAAAGTATCCAGTTCAAGTGTGAGTTTGATTTTCGCTCTTGCTATTATATTGGTAATCTTGGTCTTGGCAGCGATGTACGAAAGCTGGACCAATCCATTCGCCGTCATCCTCAGCGTGCCGTTGGCATTACTTGGCGTTGTTTTAGGTTGTATCATAATGGCATTACCTATTAGCATATATTCCCAGATAGGTATTATATTATTGATCGCATTATCCGCAAAGAACGCCATCTTGATTGTCGAGTTTGCCGTTGATTACAGGAAGGAAGGCATGAGTATAGGACAAGCCGCTTTGGAGGCGGGACGTGTCAGATTGCGACCAATCCTGATGACATCGTTGGCATTCGTTCTTGGCGTCATGCCGCTTCTGTTTGCCACTGGCGCAGGCGCCGAGTCACGAATAGCGCTCGGTACAGCCGTCGTCTTCGGCATGTTCACCAACACTATCTTCGGAACATTGTTCGTGCCGAACTTCTTTATGATAACGGAGAAGAAAGACTACAAGACAACGAGACTACAAGACAACAAGTTATGAGGCGCAGAGACTCAAAGTTGAAATAAAAAAATTCAATTCTCTTTGAACAAAATCTCTCTCTCGATTGTATTATATTCGGTTTTGGTTATACATTTCAATTTTCTCAAATGATGAAAAGCACTCATGCTCCCCGCAGGGTGCTTTTTTTATTGAGACTAAGGACAAAAGACTAATGACTAAAGTTCAATTTGTATATTAGTTAAAAAATTCTTTCTTAGTGATTTCAAATATGTTTCTGGATCAAAATCCTCTGCTATTCCACTTGTATACCATCACAAATATCTAATGTTGTCATACAACATTTCATTTGTAATTCCTATAATTTTCATAAACTCCGGATTAAATTTCAATTGCAAAAACACATCATTATCAATTGAAAATCAAGAAGTTTTTTCTTAAAAATCATTAAGAAAACTTCATAATTTCTTAATAAACTTTAACTTTTTTTCCTTTGGATTATTGACATTTAGACCCTATTTTTGCAAAGGAACTTTAAACACCAAAATATATGAAAGATAAACATAATTCTCATGAATTACAAAGAATAGATTCTTTATACGACAAAATAACAACGCTAATAGAACAAGCGAGAAAAAGCATTGTAAAAAATGTAAACAGTATAGAAACTTATTGTAAATTTGAAACTGGCAAATACATCATCGAAGATGAATTAGATGGCAAATACAGAGCCTCGTATGGAAAAAAAGTCCTATTACTATTATCAGAAAAATTAACAAATAAATATGGACATGGATGGTCAGTTGAGACGTTAACTCTTTGCAGGAAATTCTATACAGTGTATTCAAAAATCGTAAACAGCGTTTACGAAATTCATCATTATTCCCATAAAAATTCTCATCAACATTATTTCACACTCTCTTGGTCTCATTATCTCATTCTTATGCGAATTGAAGATCATGATGAAAGACGTTTCTATGAAATTGAATCTTTTAATCAAAACTGGAGCGTAAGACACCTTCAGCGACAAGTGGCTAGCAGTCTATATGAACGATTAGCACTAAGCAGAAACAAAGACGATGTAATGAGACTTGCTAACGAAGGAATAACCATTGAAAAACCTTCCGACTTGCTCAAAAATCCTTTAACATTAGAATTCCTTGGACTGAAACCAGACTCTTCTTATTCAGAAAACAAATTAGAAGAAGTTATCATCAACAAATTACAAATGTTCTTATTAGAATTAGGAAAAGGTTTTCTTTTTGAATCTCGACAAAAACGCTTCACTTTCGACGAAGACAATTTCTTCGTTGACCTAGTTTTCTACAACAGATTATTACAATGCTATGTTCTGATAGATTTAAAAACAGACAAACTGACTCATCAAGATTTAGGTCAGATGCAAATGTATGTTAATTATTTTGACAGATATGTAAAACAAAATTATGAAAAACCTACAATTGGCATCCTTCTGTGCGAAACCAAAAACGACTCATTAGTCGAATTGACATTACCTAAAGATGCTAACATTTACGCCCAACAATATGCATTATGTCTTCCTGATAAAAAATTATTAAAAGAAAAACTAAAAGAATGGATAGATGAATTTAATGAACAAAACAAAATATCAGAAACTTACTCATAACTTTAGCTTCTCGAAACGCCATATCCGAACAAAGCGAAATCGTATTTTATCGGATCGTGAGGATCTAACTCTCTGAGTTTCGACGTTATAGACTCCACTGTCGTTCTGTCGTTGCTTTTTCTATCGACGAGACCGAGTTCGCGGGAGATTCTTCCCACGTGAACATCGAGAGGTATCATAAGATCGGAAGGTTGCAGTTTGTTCCAAATTCCGAGGTCTACGATGCCATCGTTTCTCACCAGCCATCTCAGCGCCAGATGCAATCTTTTACAGGCCGAACCCTTCTTCGGATTCTCGCAATATGGATTGGAGATATGCACACTGCTTTCGCCGTCGTTTGCCGTCTGTATCCTGTCTCTGAAATTCTGGATTCCCTGCCATGCATCATGATTGCCATTCAAAGCAAAAATATCTTCAAGACTTTGATATTCTTCATATATATATTTCAATCCGTTACAATAATAAATAAGGTCACGGTTGAAGAAAGTACGATGTACGCACTTGTCAGGTTCCATGTTTTTCCATCCTTCCGACATCACGAAATCGTAAGGAGATTTTCCCATAGCATTGAGAAGTCTGTTAGCAGAATTGAGTATCATGGAGCGCTTGCCCCAGGCAATAGTAGCGATAAGAAACGACACTATTTCAATGTCTTTTTTTTCCGAATAACGATGAGGGAACTGCACCGGATCGTTTTCGATAAACTCCGGAGTATTATATTTTATGACCAATTCGTCGAGATATGCTTTCATAGTAAAAGTCTATATTATTTTGCAAATTTAAAAAAATTAGGAATTAGGAGTTAGGAATTAGGAATTGATTATTTTTTCAGAAAAATAAAAATCTTCTCTAATAAAAATTCACAAACCATTCGAAAAGCAATTAATAGAAATCACTAATTAAAAAATTTCTTGTGGTCTTGTGGTCTTTTAGTCTTGTAGTCCTAAAATTCTTATCTTTGCAAAAAAGAAATCAATAAAAAATTTCATAATGAAAAAACACCTTATTAATTTATTACTCGCATCGACTGTTTTGTTAACAGCATGCAACACTTCAACTACTGATGTCAAGTCTGACAACATCGCACCTCAGACTGACGAAATAACACAGAAAGTATTAGAACAATGGCGCTCAGAACATTTCGGCATGTTCATCCACTTCGGAATTTATTCTGAACTAGCAGGATGGTGGAAAGGCGAAAAGATTCCTTTCTACGGCGAACAAATCATGAACCACGCTCGTATCACAACAGAAGAATACGAAGCTGTCGCCAAGACATTCAACCCTAAAGATTTCAATGCCGACGAAATCGTGTCACTCGCTAAAGACGCCGGCATGAAATATATCGTCATGACTTCAAAACATCACGACGGTTTCTGTATGTTCCACACCGAAACAACCGACTACAACGTCGTTGACTTCACTCCTTTCGGACGCGACGTTGTTAAAGAATTGTCAGAGGCATGTAAACGCCACGGAATCAAATTCGGTCTCTACTACTCACTCCCTGACTGGCACTATCCTCTCGGAATCCCACGTCTCGCTCCAGACCCAACAACAAAATGCTACGAATACGTAAACCAAGTTTACTCTCCACTTGAAATAGTAACTCCAGAACTCGAAGACTATATCGTCGCTCAAGTGACAGAATTACTTACCAATTACGGCGACATCAACACATTATGGTTCGACATGGGTCTCGTGACTCCAGAACAAAGCAAACGCTTCCGCGAGACAGTAAAATCATTACAACCTGAATGTATCATCAACGGAAGAATCATGAACAACCAAGGCGACTATATGACATTGCCTGATAACGGCGACGTTGCTGGTTATGAAAACATCTTCTGGGACAACCCTGCCTCTCTCTATGGCACATGGGGTTACAAATCATGGATCAATCGTCCTGACGTTGACAAACAAGTTGCAACACAATTAGGAAGATTGTTCAGCACTGTAAAACACGGCGGAGTCTTCTTGTTAAATATCGGTCCTGACGGCGATGGCAACGTCATTCCTTACGAAAAAGAAGTGTTGACAAAAATAGGTGAATTCTTGAACCAACATCCAGACACTTTAAATAAAATTGAAGTAAGCTACAAAGAAATACCGGTCGTAAAAGCAGAAAACGGCGCTTTCGAATTGACAGAAGCAAACGGATTGAAACATGCAGAAATCGACGGAACAGGATACATGAGCACACAGACCGACTCATGGCGCTCTTGGGAAATGGAAGTAGCAGAAGACGGAACATACGATGTATTCATCGTTTATATCCCAGAAAACTTAGACAAGAGATATTCTTTCGAATGCGGCGACAACGTAATCGCTCACACATTGCCAGGCGTCGATCCAATGATTCAGACTTCATACGTCGGCAAGATGAACCTCAAAGCAGGAAAACAAACATTCAAACTCGACCAAGCCGACAGATGCTATCCATTGGAACCACTCGGTTTGGAAGTGAAGAAGATTATTGTGAGAAAGAAATGATAAATAAAAAAACAGCACCTTGTCGAGGTGCTGTTTTTTTTATTTATCACTCAGCTGCTGTAGCAAGAGGTGATGCCTGTGTATATGTTCTTGCTGCTAATTCTTTATCGAACATATAGATAGCGTATGGATTATCTTTAATCATGCGGAGACTGTCGATCATCTTTTGTGCAGAATCTTCTTCTTCAACTTGTTCGTCGATGAACCAAACGAGTCTGTTTTGTGTTGCGTAGTCTTTCAACTCAACTGCCAAAGCATTGATGTCATTAATTAAGGATGTAACTTTTTGTTCGTGTTGTAATGTGTCTTCGAAAGCTTCCAATGGAGACTCCCATTTTGTCTTAACAGCATCTATAGCTTTGAGTTCAACGCGACCGCCACGAGATACTAAATAGTTATAGAATATCATAGCGTGATCTTGTTCTTCTTTGAATTGAACTTCAAACCAGTTAGCGATGCCGCCTAAACCCATTTCATGGAAGTTTGTTGCCATTGATAAATAAAGATAAGCTGACCATAACTCAGCGTTTATCTGCGCATTGATAGCGTCTTGTAATTGTTTGTTAATCATAACTCAATATTTTATGTTAATAATTATTTTCTTTAACTTTTCACTTTTGTCTTTAGACTTTAGACTTTTGCCATTAGCCTTAAGTCACTGCAAATATATACAAATATTTTTTTAAAATGTTTCACTAATTCAATTTAATTTATATCTTTGTGATGTTCATTAAATTAAGCAAATATGTCAGCATTAAACAACACAGACCTCAAACAACTTGAAGCATTGAACATCAGTGCAGAACAAGTTGAAAGACAGATAAATCAGTTCAAAAGCGGTTTTCCTTACAGCGATTTAATAGCGCCGGCAACAACAGAAAACGGCATCGTCAAATTCAACAAAGCTGACATAGAAGAGCTTATAAAACAATTCGACGAAGACAAACAATATTACGACATCATGAAGTTCATCCCAGCATCGGGAGCTGCTAGCCGTATGTTTAAAAACATATACTCTTTCGTCGAAGAATATAAAGACAAAGAAATACCAAAAGACTTCTTAAGAAAAGAAAAGATAAAATTCGACTCCATAGAGAATTTCTTCTTAAGCATCAGAGACTTCGCATTCTACGATGACTTAAAGGAAAAGATGGCAGAAAAAGATAAGGATATAGATACTCTTTTAAACGAGAACCGCCTTGTAGAAATTGCAGAATTCCTTCTTGAAAACGAAGGCCTTGCTTACGGAAAACTGCCTAAAGCATTATTGAAATTCCATAAATACAAAGAATTTTCTCGCTTCGCTCTTGAAGAACACCTCGTTGAATCCACTCAATACAGCACCGTTGACACAGAAGACGGAGAAATAGCTCAACTTCATTTCACAGTGTCACAAGAACATCTAGACATGTTTAAAAATACTGTTGATGAATTGCTGCCAAAATATGAAAAAGAATACGGCATACGTTTCGACATAACATATTCTGTACAGAAACCTTCGACAGACACCATCGCTGTCGATATGAACAATGAGCCTTTCCGTAACGCCGACGGCAGCCTTCTCTTCCGTCCTGGCGGCCATGGAGCGCTCATCCAAAACCTCAACGACCTTCACAAGGAAATAATATTCATTAAGAATATCGACAACGTCGTCCCTGACAGATTAAAGACAACGACTTACGATTACAAGAAAGTTTTGGGCGGTTATTTATTCCGTCTTCAACAACAACAGTTTGAATACCTCAATCTATTAGACGAAGGATGCCTGGCTCATGATGAAATCGATGAAATAGCTAAATTTGCTAAAAATCAATTAATGATCGACATACCTAATTTCTTCAAGACTTATAACGAAATTGAAAAGATAGATTTCCTATATAGCAAACTGAATCGTCCGATGAGAGTATGCGGCATGGTAAAGAACGAAGGCGAACCTGGCGGCGGACCATACTGGGTTAGAAACAGCAACGACGAGATTTCACTGCAAATAGTAGAGTCATCACAAATCGACCACAACAACGAAAAACAAGAAGCAATATTCCAATCAGCTACACACTTCAACCCTGTTGACTTGGTATGCGCCACACAAGACTTCAAAGGAGAGTCATTCGACCTGAATGATTACATCGACTATAACACAGGTTTCATCTCAAAGAAATCAAAAGACGGTAAAGACCTCAAAGCTCTTGAACTGCCAGGATTATGGAACGGCGCTATGGCCGACTGGATTAACATCTTCGTCGAAGTTCCTATCATCACTTTCAATCCTGTCAAGACAGTAAATGACTTGTTGAGAGACAACCATCAGGAAGATTGAAAAAAGAAACTCAGAAATTCAGAATCTCAGAACCTCAGAAAAAATATTTTGAGGTTTTGAGATTTTTAGGGGATTTCTATAAATTGCTTTGCAAATGATTTATGAATTTTTCTTTGAGAAGATTTTTGTTTTTCTTGAAAGAACATAGCGAGCTATGTGATTGAAAGAAAGGCAAAAAGATTCCAAGAAAAAACATAAAGCATGC
>JAFZDU010000078.1 GCA_017561025.1 Bacteroidales bacterium
ATGCTTTATGTTTTTTCTTGGAATCTTTTCGCCTTTCTTTCAATCACATAGCTCGCTATGTTCTTTCAAGAAAAACAAAAATCTTCTCAAAGAAAAATTCATAAATCATTTGCAAAGCAATTTATAGAAATCCCCTTAAGAGTGAAAGTGAAGACGTGTTAATGTTGCTTTGAAAATAAAAAACATTGATTCGTCTTTTTTTTATGCAGCAATTTATTTTTTTGTGACGTTGATATGTTAAAAACATTGGATATTTGTTATCTTTGAAATCTTTAATTCATAAAAACAAATTTAATTTTAACTATGAATAATAACAAAAAACTAGAGCGTAATCCCATGAACAAGGTCCTGGGTGGAGTATGTTCTGGATTGGCTGATTATTTTAAACTTGACGTGGCTCTCGTCAGGGTGCTATTCGTTATAGCCTTTCTGTTTGCCAGCTTCGGCTTCTGGCTTTATGTAATACTTTGGATAGTCGTTCCAGAAGGTAAAATAGACTTCAGCAGCAGCCGACAGCCTGATAATGTAACGCAGACGAGCAATGATGAAGACAGAAAAAAGCTTACATCAGTGGTGTCGGGCGTGATAGTGATTCTAATAGGATTGATGTTCCTGATCAATAACTTTATACCTATCAGTTGGATATGGAAATTATGGCCTCTAATCCTCGTGGTTATCGGTGTCGTGATGGTTGTTAAAGCATCATCGAAAGGAGGTGGTGATGAGTAAGGAAAATAATAAGGACAACGGTCTGGTCAGCGGAATAATTCTCATCACAATAGGAATCATCGCTCTGATGGTGACATTCTTCGATGTTGAGATAGTATGGGCCGAAGTGGCTAAATTCTGGCCTGTGTTCTTGATGATATTTGGCGTTTCAATGCTTCCTGTAAACAAGATGTTGAAGTCGGTTCTAGTGATATTGATGATATTGGCATCATGTGCCTTATATTGTCTTAATGCAGACAACAGCAAGCAAGTGGTAGAGACATTCAGCTATGATATGATAGATGAGGATGTCAATGTTCAGGAGTTCTCGGAGCCTTTCAATAATAATGTTAAGACAGCAAAGGTTGAGATAGATTACGGTGCGGGAACTTTGTTTATGTCGGCTCCTGTAACTGAGCTTGTCAAGGCTGTGAATGCAAGTAATTATTTGGTGCAGGACCTCTCAGTCAAATATGAAAAGACACATGCTGAGATTGACTTTGAAGGCGGTAATAATGTCAACATCAACGGCAAGAACTTTAAGTCTAACAATTTCAACATTGCATTGAATAAGGAACCGATATATGACTTTGAACTTAACCTCGGCGCTTGTAATTTGAACTTTGACTTGTCGGATTACAAGGTCTCTGACTTGAATGTCAAAAGCGGAGCATGTGATATCGATATCAAGCTCGGCGACTTGTATGGAACGACATCCGTCAATCTTGAGATGGGAGTCTCTGATGTGAATATAGGCGTTCCTAATGCCTCCGGATGCAGGATAGAATGTGAGTCGGCATTGAGCAATAAAAACTTTGAAGGATTTGTGAAGGTGGCTAAAGGAGTGTACGAAACTCCAAATTATGCATCGGCAAACAAACATATTATCATAAAAATAGAAGGAGCTATCTCCGATTTGGAAGTGTATAGATATTAAGACAACAAGACAACAGTTCTTTGAACAAAATAAATCTTAATGACGTTTAAAAGCAAACTCATAGACTTATAGACTCATAGACTTTAAAATGGAATACAAAGATTACTATAAAATATTAGGTGTTGAACGTTCTGCATCGCAGGATGACATCAAGAAGGCGTATCGTAAGCTAGCTGTCAAATACCATCCCGACAAGAATCCTGACGACAAGGTGGCAGAGGAGAAGTTCAAGGAGATATCGGAGGCATATCAGGTTATAGGCAATCCTGACTCCCGCAAGAAATATGACGAGTTGGGGGCTAACTGGAAACAATATGAGAATGCTGGCTTCGGAGGCGGGGCTCATGGCTTCAATGCGAGCGGCTTCTCTGATTTCTTCGATATGTTCTTCGGCGGACAGGGCGGAGGCGGAGGCTTCGATTTCAGCAACTTCATGGGCGGAATGGGCGGTGGCCGTCGTTCTACACGTCCGGCAAAAGGCAATGATATCAATGCTACGATAAACCTTACCTTGCAGGAAGCCTTTCAAGGTTCGCAGCGTCTCATCGACCTGGGAGGAAGCTCCTTGAAAATAAATATAAAAGAAGGAGTCCGTGACGGACAGATACTTCGTCTCAAAGGAAAAGGACATCCAGGTAGAAACGGAGGCGAGAACGGCGACCTCCTCATTAAAGTCGTAATCATGAACGACCCGGTATACCAACGCGATGGCGACGACCTTATCAGAAATGTCAACATTGATGTATATACGGCAATACTAGGAGGCAAAATAACATTGAACACTTTGAAAGGCGATGTCAATGTTCCTATCAAACCTCAGACACAGAATAACAGTACCTTGCGACTCAAAGGATTAGGTATGCCTCATTACGGGAAAGAGGGTGCAGGAGCCTTGCTGCTTAAAGTGCAGATACTGCTTCCTGAACATTTCTCGGCAAAGGAACTGGAACTTATAAAAGAGGCACATGAAAAGTCATTAAATCAATGAGTCAATGAGTCAATGAGCCGATATGTTATTAGCTCTGGGCAGGTCTCAGAGCTAATTTTTTTATTCTCATTGTCAACAAATATTAAACGGGGAATTTATAGAAATTATATTGAAAAAATCATTCTTTTTGTGACTTTTTTTTCGTTAATTTGCATTCAATTGTAACATGCCGTATTAGGCGTTTCTATTGTTTAATTTTTATTGAGAATTTTTGGAATGCAAACGAAATTTAGTCTTACAACATTAATAATAACTATTGTCTTACTATTCTCTAATATAGAGCTTTTTGCACAGAATGACAATAACGTCAAAGGCTTCGTTTATGAGAAAGCATCGGGCGAGCCTGTGATGTTCTGTAACGTATATTTCAAAGGCACTACATTGGGTGCATCGACCGACATCAACGGTTTCTTCAATATCACCAGAATACCCGACGGCGATTATACCATACTCATCACCAACCTCGGCTTCGATACCATTGCAGAAAATATCTCATTAAGAAACAATCAGGTCGTTAACAAGAAATACTATCTCGAAGAATCGTCGGTAGTGCTTCAGGCTGTCAGTGTCACCGCCGATAAGATAGAGGCTCAGACCGAGACCAAGACATCTGTCGTCAACATCACTCCTAAGACTATCACTAAGATTCCTTCAATGGGCGGACAGGCCGACTTGGCACAGTATCTCCAAGTGCTTCCTGGTGTGGTATTCACCGGTGACCAGGGCGGACAGCTTTACATCAGAGGCGGCTCTCCAATCCAAAACAAGGTGCTCCTCGACGGAATGGTGATTTATAATCCTTTCCACTCAATTGGTCTTTTCTCTGTCTTCGATACCGATATCATCAGAAATGCTGAGATATTCACTGGAGGCTTCGGCGCAGAATATGGTGGACGTATCTCCTCCGTGATGGATATCACCACTCGAGACGGTAACAAGAAACGCATCTCCGGTAAGATAGGTGCTAGTACCTTCGGCGCTAAGCTTACATTGGAAGGCCCGCTCAAGAAGGCCAAAGACCCAGAAGATATGACAGCATCATTCATATTCTCAGCAAAGAATTCATATCTCGAAAAGACAAGTCAGACCATATACAAAGGAGTGCTCAACGGCGAGACATTGCCATATAACTATAGAGACCTCTATGGTAAAGTTTCTCTTAACTCGTCTAATGGAAGTAAGATCAACTTCTTCGGATTCAACTTCACCGATGACGTAAGTAATTACAAGTCTATATCTAACTTCGGATGGGATTCTTACGGCGCTGGTACCAACTTCGTCGTCATCCCTGGAAAATCACCGGTCCTCATCGAAGGTAATATCGCTTTCTCTGACTACAGCGCAGTGCTTGAAGAGAAAAACAATCCTAACAGAGAGAGCTCTATCAATGGATTCAATGCTGGCTTCGCCTTCACTTATTTCCTCGGAAAGAACTCTTTGAAATATGGTATCGAGATGCTCGGATTTAAGACAGTGTTCGATTATACCAAGTCAAACGGCATTAAGATAAGTCAGGTTGAAAACACTACAGAGCTAGGAGGCTACATTAAATATAAAGCTCAATTCAATGACTTTATCTTCGAGCCTAGTTTCAGAGTTCAGGCATACGCATCTATCTCTGAGGTGTCGCCAGAGCCACGTCTCGCATTGAAATATAACATAACAGATTGGTTCCGTGTCAAAGCAGCTGGCGGTATTTATTCACAAAATCTCATAGCTGCTAACAGCGACCGTGACGTGGTTAACCTTTTCTATGGATTCCTGTCAGGACAATCTAACCTCCCTACTTATTTCAACGGAGAGAAAGTCACAACTAAACTGCAGAAGGCTGTCCATTATATCCTGGGAACAGAATTCGATGTGTATAATAACATCACTATTAATGTTGAAGGTTATTACAAAGACTTCAACCAGCTGACCAGCATGAACAGAAATCAGATCTATAGCGAGACGACAGCTCCTCCTGGAACTCCACAAATCGAGAAAAAGGATTTCATGATTGAGACAGGTGATGCATACGGCATCGATTTCTCTGTCAAGTATGAAGACAAGAGATGGTATCTTTGGGCCGCTTATTCTTGGGCTCATGTAAATAAGGATTATGAAAACACTGAAGGCGAACTGGTGACATATCGTACTCACTACGACAGACGTCATAATGTGAACCTCATCGCGACTTATACAGCAGGCGCTAAAAGCCAATGGGAGCTGAGCGCACGATGGAACTTCGGAACAGGATTCCCATTCACTATGGTAAGCGGATTCTATGAAGAACTGCCATACGATAATATCTACTTCGACCCTTATACAGAAAGCGGACAGCTCGGATTCCTATACTCCGACCTCAATACAGGCCAGCTGCCAACTTATCATCGCCTCGACTTCGATGCTAAACGTAAGTTCTACTTCTCCGAGTCAGTAATACTTGAAGCTAACTTCAGCATCACAAACGTATACGACAGAAACAATATTTTCTATATAGATATTGTCACAGCGCAAAAGATTTACCAATTGCCATTGATGCCAAGTCTCGGCTTAACATTGTCATTCTAAAAAATATGGAAAAACATATAGCAAAAAAATATCCTCGTGAACTCATTGCTCACGGGGATATTCGTGTTGATAGCTATTATTGGCTTAATGAACGCGAAAATCCTGAAGTGATCGATTATCTCGAACAAGAGAATAGATATCAGGAGACAATGATGAAAGATACAGAAGAACTTCAGTCTAAGATTTATGATGAAATAGTAGGACGTATCAAGCAGGATGATGTCTCTTATCCTATAAAAAGAAACGGATACTATTACTATTCTCGCTACGAGGAAGGCCAGGAATATCCTGTATACTGCCGCCGTAAGGATAACATGGATAATCCGGAAGAGATTCTCCTCGACGGCAACATAATGGCTGAAGGTCATCATTATTTCGACATAGGCGCATACAGCATAAGTCCCGACAACAAACTCATAGCTTATAGCATCGACACTGTCAGCCGACGTCAGTATCATATATTTATAAAGGAGATAGCAACAGGCAAGATGTTTGCCGAAGACATCGAAAACACTACAGGAAATATGGTGTGGGCGAATGACAACAGCACTCTTTTCTATAACAAGAAAGACGAAACACTTCGTTCGTGCATGGTGATGCGTCATAAACTCAATGACAGCCCTGACAATGACGAACTGGTTTATTTCGAAGAAGACACTGCATTCAGCTGTTATGTCTCCAAGACAAAGTCGAGACGTTATATCATGATAATTTCCGATAGCACCATGTCGTCGGAGGTTCGTTTCGTTGATGCTGACAGACCATACGATGAGTTCCGTATTTTCCAGAAACGTGAACACGACCATCTTTATGGAATAGGTCATTATGGTGAACATTTTTATATTCTGACAAATGTAGATGGAGCAAAGAATTTCAAGATTATGAAGACATATGTCGATATGACAGAGAAGGAAAACTGGATTGAACTCATGCCGCACCGCGACGACGTCTTGATTGAAGACTTTGATTTGTTCTCTGACTTTCTCGTTATCGAAGAACGTAAAGAAGGCCTCATAAAATTGAGAGTCATGACATGGGATGCTTCTACCGATTATTATATAGATTTCGGCGAACCTACATATACAGCATATTCTTCAGCCAACCCTGATTTCGATTCACATATTTTGAGATATGGATACAACTCCATGACGACACCTGCTTCTCTCTATGAATATGATATGATAAAAAGAGAATCTGTATTGCTGAAGCGTCAGGAGATAGTCGGAGGTTATGAACCAAGCGATTACGTCACAGAACGTCATTATGCACCTTCGCACGACGGCGTAATGGTGCCTATCTCTTTGGTCTATAAGAAAGGCATGAAGAAAGACGGAAACAATCCTTTGGTACTTTATGGCTATGGTTCATACGGCAGCAGCATGGACGCCTATTTCTCTACAGCACGCTTGTCGCTCCTCGACAGAGGTTTCGTTTGGGCAGTCGCTCACATCAGAGGAGGCGAGGAGATGGGACGCCAATGGTACGAAGACGGCAAACTTTTGAAGAAGAAAAACACCTTCTTAGATTTTATCTGGTGCGGAAAATATCTCGTCAACGAAGGTTTTACCAATAACGACAAGATGTTCGCTATGGGTGGAAGCGCCGGCGGTCTGCTCGTGGGAGCTGTCGCTAATATGGCGCCGGAGATGTGGAGAGGCATAGTGGCACAGGTGCCTTTCGTCGATGTGGTCACTACGATGCTCGACGACACCATACCATTGACGACAGGCGAATACGACGAGTGGGGCAACCCTAACGAAAAAGAATATTACGACTATATGATGTCATATTCTCCTTACGACAACGTGGAGAGAAAAGACTATCCAGCGATGTTGGTGACAACAGGCTTGCACGACAGTCAGGTTCAATATTGGGAACCAGCCAAGTGGGTCGCTAAATTGAGAGAGATGAAGACCGACAATAATCCTTTATATCTCAAGACCAATATGGACTTCGGTCACGGCGGAGCGTCAGGACGCTTCGAAGGAATCAAGGAGATAGTCTTGGAATATGCTTTTATGATTGAGGTGTTAGAGGGTAACAAGACTACATGACTACATGACAATAAGTTATAAGAGCTGCTTGATTTTAAGTAGCTCTTTTTTTGTCTTCAATTATTGCGTTAGGGATTGAAGCGGCATCCTTTTGGAGGCGTAAGCTGGAGACGAAGGCGGAAGCGAAGGCGAGAAAAGATATAGCGTAAAGCCCGACGGCAGAGCCGGAACGCCCAGAAAAATATCTAATCCTTTCTATATTCCGGTGCGTGGAAAAAGGCTTCGGTCTCATACAATACGCTTTGGTAGCAGTCTGATGTGTGTATCACATTGCGCATATTGTCGATGCCGTAACGATGTCGGTATTTTATCTTCAGATTGTTAAGAGCCTCTATCGCACTGACGCGGTCAGAGAAAGGAGAGAGCAGAACCATGCCGATGCACGGCCCGCTGGTCATATATTCTATCAGTTCCTCGAAGAAAGGCTTCTCCTTATGGCAGCTGTAGATGGTCTCAGCCTCTTCGCGCGACAATATCTTTTCCTCAGCCTCGATGATGATGAAGTCGCGGCGATGCAGGTCGTTGATGATGTCGTCGGTATATTTCAAGAACTCAGGTTTGATGATGAGAAATCCATCGTAGTTAGGCAATAAGGAAACGTTGTAGCCATAACCTTCGTTGAGTTTTATAAATCTAGGTTTCATAAATTTGTTTTTTGAATGAAACAAAGTAAGATGACAAAAGTTTCCGAATAATTTTTAAGAATTTTATCCTTTGAAACAAATAAACTAATCATTATTTTTGCAAAAGTCTAATGACAAAAGATTAAAGGGGACTTCTATAAATTCCCCGTTTAAATAATTTTTGACAGTAACAATTAAAACTTTTGCATGCTTTATGTTTTTTCTTGGAATCTTTTCGCCTTTCTTTCAATCACATAGCTCGCTATGTTCTTTCAAGAAAAACAAAAATCTTCTCAAAGAAAAATTCATAAAT